>JAVYSG010000017.1:14656-22166 GCA_038729325.1 Thermoplasmataceae archaeon
CTGTAGTCCACTGAAATGACCTTTGAGCCAGATTCCATGGCTGCCCTGCGGCATACTGCGTCATGGCTTTCCAGGTTTCCAAAAACAAATCCCCCACCATGGAAGTACAGTATGAGGGACGTGCTGTCGCCTCCAGGTTCATAGAGCCTGGCAGGAATTTTATTCTCGCCTATTGACATATCAGTGGTTCTGTTAATGGCAATTTCCTCTTTCATGAATGGGTTGTTGTTCATCATATTCCGGAGATCGTCAATATCCATATCCCTGAAATTTGGCATATTCAACTCAGAAAACATCTTCAAAAGCCTTTCAACATCAGGATCAAGAGCCATTTCTATCCTGTGATCATGCCATACCCTGCCTAATAAATTTGCGGAGGTTATCGTAATGTGGAATTCCCATCATGGATCTGATGGCAGTTCCAGAAATTTCCTGCGGTAATAGAGAATAGGATGACCTTCTTTCATGTGGTATGCAGCAGTAACTTTTCCAACAAAGAGTATGTGGTCAGCTATTGCAATCTGCTCCTCTAAATTGCATTCAAGGCATGCTAACGAGCCCTTTATAACAGGAATCCCGTTCTGTCCTGTGCCGAAGTTGTTTTCTGTGAACTTTCCCCCGCTGTCAGGATCTGCAAACTTCGCGGCATCCTTCTCCTGATCCGACCCAAGAATGTTAACATTGAACTTCCTGCTTTCAGCAATGGCCAAGGCGGTGTGGCTGCCGGTAGTTATGAAAACCGCAACAAGTGGCGGGCTTACAGATACTGATGTGAAAGAATTCATGGTTCCGCCTTCGGGTTTTCCTCCTGAAAGGGAAGTGACGATGGTCACACCGGTGGGATAGCTTCTCATCACTTCCCTGAACATTTCACCTGTATTTTCACTCATATATTGCACCTGAACTGAAATATTAAATTGCCCACATATGGACTATTGTGCAATCCTGTCCACAGGGCAATTCACCAGTCCTGCCTGCATCAATAAAATACGTGCGTTCAAGCATCATTGAATGTTGTGCGGAGTCGTTCTGAACCAATCAAAAGACTATTGGCACGTAATCATCATTTATCAGAGCGGCAAGCCTCTCTCCGGCGGGCTGGAGGTCCACTCCCCTCTTCAGTATGGGTTCTGTAATGGTGAGCTTCTCTGCAATGAATTTGCATGCAGAATCAATGTGATGGTTTTTTATCAGATAATCCACGTTGTCTCTGATTCCGGGTGACTCATCCAGCAGGAGTTTTTCGCTATCGCCCTGAAGTATTACCTTCACATCACTGAATCTTTTGTGCTCTGCCGCTCTTCTCGCAACTGTAATTCCCATGGCCGCCCTTTCTTTCTCAGATGCCACAATGTAAAAGACCGCTTTTTTCATGGACATGAAATGGTTATACACATCACCTTTAAAATTTTCATGTAATTTTTTGAGCAGGTAATCAGAATACGTAAGGTTCAGCAGATTAATATTTCTGCACATGCAGGTTGTTACATATTGAATCCAGCCGCGATCTCCGGGCGCCATGAGTGGAACTGACTGGCATTGCATTAGGGATCGCATTGAAATAATTGATAGATAATTATCATATTGTGCAGTAAATGTCATCCTATGACAGTATTCTCACGGCAAAATCCGGTGAAAGGCTCTTTCTCCTTGGAAATGAGGCAATAGCCCGCGGTGTGATAGAAGCGGGTGTCGATATTGCAACAACATATCCCGGTACGCCATCAAGCGAAGTAGGCGATGTTCTCTTCGAGATAGCTCAAAAGGCCGGATTGAAGTTCGAGTTCTCCGTAAATGAAAAGGTTGCAGTTGAATCTGCTTTTGCCGCCTCAATATCGGGTCTCAGGTCATTTGTATTCATGAAGCATGTGGGAATGAACGTTGCTGCGGATGCAATCATGAGCATCGCATATACGGGCACTGGGGCACCCATGGTAATAATGACTGCAGACGATCCGTCAATGTTTTCATCCCAGAATGAACAGGACAACAGGATATACGCGCAGCTGGCGCATCTTCCGCTAATTGAACCCTCAAATCCGCAGGAAGCAAAAGATTTCCTGAAGATTGCATTCAACATATCCGAAATGGAAGGCCTCCCTGTAATGTTCAGAACAACCACAAGGACAAGCCATATGCGTTCCTCCGTTGTCATGGGGGAAATTCAGGAAAGGCACAGGGAAGAGATATCAGTGTCACCGGGCAGATATGTGGCACTCCCGTCCAACTCATACAGATACAAGGAGACATTGATCTCTAAGATGGAGAAGATTTCCGGAGAGAATTACCAGGACGTTCTGGTAACAAGGATCGGAAATCCCGAATCACTGCATGGAGTGATAGCATCAGGGGAGGCATTCAACATTATGATGGACAGCATGAAAAAGCTTGGCCTGGATATAGAGGTTCTTAAGCTTGGCATCATAAATCCATTCCCGGAGAAGATCGTTGCAGAATTCATGCTGAAACACCCCTCAGTCATTGTGGCTGAAGAGGTTGACCCTGTTATTGAAACAGCATGCAGATCGCTGGCCCAAAAAAATGGTCTCAGTGTCAACATAACCGGAAAGCTTGACGGGGTCTTTCCCATGAGCCACGAGCTTTCTCCAAGTTCTGTGGAGAATATTCTCAGGGAGATCCTTGCACTTGGCAGGAATGAACGTGCCAGCATTCATCAGATTTCCATGGAGGTGCCTGCAAGGCCGCCAGTTCTGTGTCCAGGATGCCCGCATCGCGGCACTTATTTTGCTGTCAAAAGGGCGGTAAAAATGCTCAGGATCAGTGATCCTGTGTATTCATCGGATATAGGCTGTTATTCTCTCGGAGACTACGATCCATTCGATGAGGCCACGGTGATGCTCAGCATGGGGTCATCCATTGGCGTTGCGTCAGGTCTGACTGCGGCCACTGACAGGCGTGCTATCGCCTTCATAGGGGACTCCACATTCTTCCATGGTGGAATCCCAGGTCTCATAAATGCAGTACACAACAAATCCAGTCTGCTCCTGGTCATTATGGATAACGATACCACGGCGATGACTGGCAGGCAGCCAAATCCCGGTACCCCAGTATCTCTTGCGGGACAGTATACAAGGGAAGTATCCATAGAGGAAGTGGTTAAATCAACCGGCGTAGATTTCATGAGGACAGTTGATCCCTATGACCTGAAACAGACACTCACTGCCGTAATGGATGCTCTGAGGCATGATGGTGTATCCGTCATAATAGCAAAACGGGAATGTGCAATCCTGCGTGACAACAGGAACAAAAAGCTTGGAGTTGAAGTTAAGTACAGGGTGAATCCGGAAAAGTGCACCGGGTGCATGAACTGTGTTACAAACTTTGCGTGCCCTGCGATGTCAATATCAGGGAACAGGGTTGTTATTGATCCTAACCTTTGTGACGGATGCAGCGTTTGCACACAGCCTTATGTATGCCCGTTCCAGGCTATAGAACTGGAGGGTGATACAGGTGCAGCATAATATAATCATAGCGGGAGTTGGAGGGCAGGGGGTTGTGACTCTTGGTCTCATGATCTCAAATGCGGCAATGTCGTCGGGACAGAAAGCAATAATGTCAGAGATACACGGACTTGCTCAGAGGGGAGGTTCAGTATCAGTGGACGTCAGAATCGGGGACTATTATGCGCCAATTGTACCAGATGGAGATGCCGATATAATCATAGCTCTTGAGCCACTGGAAGGACTGAGATCCTTAAAGAGGGCCGGTCCCCACACAGTTATGGTGATGAGTACCGAGAAGCTTCCGCCGGTTTCTCTGGGAATCAATAAGAAGCAGTATCCCGATATCGCTGAGATCTGCAGCTCTATCGGGAAAGAATTGAAACTGCACGTTATAAATGCACTTGACCTTGCAAGGGAGGCTGGAAATTATCGCGCTGTAAACACAGTTATTGCCGGATTCCTGTATGGGCTTGGCCTGCTGGACATTCCCAGAGAGATTATTGAAAGCGAGATCTCAAGAATTTTTTCAGGAAAGGCCGCTCAGACGAATCTGGCAGCATTTGATCTGGGCTACAAAGCCGCTGAGGCAGAAGGGATCAAAGAAAGAGCTGTTTCCTGACCAGAGTGCGGCTTTTCCCACCCAGAATCAGTTATCAGGTTTCAAATCTGGATTGCACATTTTCATAATGATATTGGAAAGAGCAATAATGGTGATAATTATACACCTGCATGAAGTGTACTATCTGTGGCAGGGACGCGGTCTATGAGGCCAGGTACAGCGGAGAGCTGCTCTGTGCGGAACACTTCACTGCTTCAGTTGACAGGAGAATAAGAAGGGAGATCAGGGAACAGGTATCATTTTCTGGTCACCACATAACCATATCAGTTGCTGTTTCCGGAGGCAAGGACAGCTCCGTCACTCTTTTTGCCCTTGCAGGCATTTTCGGCGGCCGAAAAAATGTCACACTGAAAGCTTTCACGGTTGATGAGGGAATTGAAGGATACCGCAGTTCCGGGTTGGAAAAAGCACGCAGGCTCTCGGAGCTGCTTGGCGTACCGCATTCAACAATTACGTTTCGCGATCATTTCGGAACAACCATGGATCGCGTGGTTTCAGATAATCCAGATGCAATACCATGTTCACGCTGTGGCCCAATGAGGAGACAGATGATGAATGTCGAGAGTCTTTCTCTCGATTCTGATTATGTTGCACTGGGCATGAACCTTGATGATTATTCCCAGTCAATACTTATGAATGTGGCAAGGGGTGATGTGGACAGACTTGCAAGAATGGCGCCACATACTAACTCCAGAGATGGCATGGTCAGGAGAATACTGCCACTGCGGAGGATTCCGGAGAAGGAAGTCATGCTTTACGCCATACTTAAAGGGATTGATTTTGATGCCTCATGGTGTCCGTACTATGGAAAAGCACAGAGAAATACATTTCGCGAAGTTGTCGACTCTCTGGAAGAACGCTTCCCTGGCACGCGATTTGCGCTCCTCAACTTTCTCGACAGGATCAGGCCTTCAATAAAGTTCAGTTCAGATTCAGATATAGGAAAATGTGCGGTATGCGGTCAGCCTTCCTCAAGCAGTATATGTCCGGTATGCGCATCTTCCTCTGAAAATCTGAATAAAATTTCCCGCGGAATCTGATTAACTGAAACGTGAAATTCTGAATCGGTGAATTTGATGGAATGTTGCGAAATGTTTATTACGGCTCCTCCAATTTTAGGGAGCTTCCAATTCCAGTATTTCTGGAAACAGGGGTTGTAGCTTAGCATGGTTTGAGCACCCGGCTGATAACCGGGAGGTCACCGGTTCAAATCCGGTCAGCCCCATGATATTTCGGTGCATTAAGGGTCTCGGGCTTTTTAACACTGGGTGCCTGGAGTGTGTCTCAAATTTTATTGAATGTTTGATTGATGTTGAACATTACATGCCGAATGAGAACGGTGGGATATAATGCACCAAGGTAACCTGTGGATTATAGAACCGACTGGCATTACAGTTTTTCATCAGTCCGGAAATGGGAAGTGATCTGACCCCTGGAATGTAAAGGTCAGAATATTACCACAGACCTTTGGAATTGCCAGCAGATCAGCCATAATGTTGATTCTCTCATGATCATGGAATGGAATATAACCAAAAGGAAGTGTACATGTTTCGCGTGTATACATGACATGGGGGGTTTCTGTCAGGGATTTTGCCTATATCTTCTGGAATACAGCTTATGATACCTCGGAAATATAAGATCATGTTTCTGAGTATCCACATGCACTTCCGGCGATTTAGGTCAACAGGAGGGGATGAAGTATTTCAGGGCAATTACCGGCTAACCGTAAGACTGGAAATGGCCTGAAGGCAATTGTTCAAATTCTAACAGCAGCTTGCCAGAACGTGAGATGTTATAATACGAACAATAGAACAGATGTTTCTGGAATCCTGTATGCAGATACTTAATTTCAGTAAACTTCAAAGATCCTTTCTCATTATTATATCTAATGAATGATAGCCCAGCGAACTGTACATTGCAAGTGCTGGTTTATTATGTCCGAAAACATGAAGAGTTATACTGAGAGAGCCTTTTTCTCTGGCCATCTTTTCAAGTGATTTTAGTGCTAAAGATCCATAGCCCTTTTGCCTGAATTCTTCATATATTATTATATCCCACACGTACGTTGACCTATGGTCTCTGTTGTTCCACTCAACCCATAAAACCCCGACATATTCTTCACTGGCAACGTTAACAATATTCATTATGGAATGTCCCTCTGTTTCCTTTCCATCGGGCAAAAGATTCTTGAAAGACTTCCTTGAGAGGTCTAACGCTTCACTCTCAATCCACGATCCAGCTTTAACTTTCTCGCGAGCATAAACAAGTATCTGTGCCTCCAGATATTCCCTGAAATCATTTTCACTGATAGGGAGTAAGGCTATTTCAGTTTCATTCACTCTGACATCCTCTTCATCGCAAGCTCAGTGGCTTTCCTGCTCAAACATATTGTAAATCACCAAAGCAAACATTGATTCATCTATACTTTTAACCTAACAAGCTGTGAACTGATTAATAAGACCTATGATTGGCAATCATAGAATGTAAATAAGAAAATAAGGTTTTTTCACCATCAGCTGTCCTTAGTTTTACATAAGGAGCCTTCCACCGTCTACGACTACCAGGGTTCCAGTCATGTAATCTGCTGCAGACGAGGCTAGAAACATTGTAACTTTTGCAATATCATCGGGAATGCCCATTCTGCCAAGTGGAATCTGAGCAATAAACCCTGCGGTCATTTTCTCAATGTCCTCCTTTGTCATTTTGCTCAAAGATGTGGAGAGCGAAGAGCCTTCTGTGGCGATCCCGCCCGGAGCTATTGCATTAACATTTATCCCGTATTTTGCCACTTCCAGTGCAAAATTCTTTGTGAACATCAGCACCCCACCCTTCGATGCATCATAGGCGGCAAGTCCAACTGCTGATGGGTGTATACTGTCGATAGATGCGATCACAACTATTTTTCCACCGGAGCCCTGTTTCACCATCTGTCTGGCAGCTTCCCTGCAGGTGAATGCAGCTGCCTTGAGGTTTACCGCATATACTTTGTCAAAAAGTTCCTGTTTCATCTCCATCATAGGTACCATTGGATATATCCCGGCATTGTTGATCAGAACATCGATTCCTCCGAACAGCTTCACCATTGTATTTATCATGATCTCAGGTGATTTCTGGTCCATGAGGTCAACCTCAACCACGGAAACGTTATCCTTGACAGAAGCCGGAAGGCTGTTGATGTAATTATGGGCAGGGTCAACCGCCTTATCGGCTATCAAAACCTTAGCACCGGATGATACAAATCTCTTCACTATACCCATACCGATTCCCATTGAGCCGCCTGTAACCAGCACTCTCTTTCCATTTAACAGAAAAGGATTCGTTTCCTGCACGTCATCACCTCTACTTATACAAGCCAAATATGTATTTAAATTTCCAGAATTATTGGTAAATTTTCTAAGTGAGCATAAACGGGCGTTTCCTTCTTATG
>JAVYSG010000018.1:0-20863 GCA_038729325.1 Thermoplasmataceae archaeon
AATCATTCTTTGCCAAATACCTTATTTCACGCTACCTTGAAGCCAGGAACGATCTGTCCATAATCA
Organism: Thermoplasmataceae archaeon; assembly: GCA_038729325.1. GTDB lineage: Archaea > Thermoplasmatota > Thermoplasmata > Thermoplasmatales > Thermoplasmataceae > UBA509. The sequence goes on from JAVYSG010000018.1 coordinate 67, forward strand.
TATTTGATCCCCTTGAGGAATATAACTGCCCGTCCTTCAGGGCGGACTGTTCAGTGATTGAAACTGAAGAAATGAATGATATCAATTATCTGAAGGAGAATATGATCATGGCCCTTGACAGGGGAGAGCAATCCGGCAAACATTCCCGGATCAGTATCTTGCGGCCCGGCAAAGTTGCGGACGAATCTTGGGATGGCAGACTGCAGGGCATACTGAATGCAATAATGAACACAACCGAGGTCCTTCCCGGCAATAAGATAGTTATCCTGGATGAATGCCACCTCTTCCTCAAAAGTAATGAAAATAAAAACATCCTCGATTCCATGGTGAGGCACTCAAGGCATTCCGGGACTGCAGTGATTAGTATATCCCAGAACGTGACTGATTTTATGGCCAGAGAGAGCAGATCCATAATCTACAACAGCGCCAACATTTTCCTTTTCAGAACAAGGAGCCTTACCGATAGTTATGTGGAAGCGCTGAAACTTGACGACTTTGATACTGAAGCTCCTGAAACTTTGCTGGGCGGAAAGGGCCATTCCTATTCAGAATGTATCTACTCTGATGGTTATCTTGCAAGGAAATTAAGAATTGTTCCAGATAATGGTGAAAATTATCCTACCTGATCAAAGTGAAGATGTGGAATCCTCTTCTCTTATCTTGTCCTGAACAAGAAACAGCTCAAGTATCCCAAAAACTACCATCGGTATTACGAATGAAGTGAGCCCCAAATCAGCCCAGGTGTTGTATACTATGGACCACGCAACATAGAAGCCAGCACCTATGAAAAGGAGACCGAATCCAACGAATTTGCCCCAGAAGTGCCTTTTCCACCCGGACACGGGCACCATTGATATCTCGTTCTTTGCCATAACCTGTATGGACGATTATCAAAAGGTAATATTTCATTGTATCGCTGAATTGCTGAAGGCCATGAGGAGAATCAGAAAAACTTTCAGTTCATATAAATATGCCCAGATATACAGTTGACCTGCTTTGGAGTTAATTTTTCCAGAAAGAATTTTAATCGTGATCATGAATATGGGGTGTGGTGAATTCAGAGGATTATGCCATTCAGGCGAGGAACGTTGTTAAGTCATATGACGGCAGACATAATGCCGTTGATGACATTTCATTCAATGTAGCAAGGGGAGAAATTTACGGCCTTCTGGGCAAGAATGGGGCTGGAAAAAGTACCACCATAAAGATGCTTACCACGCTGATCAAGCCAACATCCGGTACAATAGATGTGCTCGGAATGGACCCATCCAGGCAATCCATACAGATTCGCAGGCGCATAGGTGTGGTGCAGCAGTCTGAATCATTTGATTTCGCCACAGTGGAGAACAATCTCAGGATCTATGGAATGCTCTGGGAGGTCCCTCGAGAGGTTGTGAGTGCCCGGATTGAAGAACTTCTGGAACTTTTCGAACTAACAGAATTCAGAAAGGTTCGTGCGTTTGAGCTTTCCGGTGGGCAGAAGAAGAAGCTGCAGGTGGCGAGAGAGCTAATTCACGATATGGATATTCTATTCCTGGATGAGCCCACAGTGGGAATGGATCCAATTATGAGAAGGCGGATACTTGACAGCATCATGGACAGGGTAAAAAATGGTCTTACAGTCCTTTTCACTACACATTTCCTGGAAGAGGCTGACTATATCTGTGACAGAATAGCAATCATGTCAGCAGGGAAAATCAGGGTGGAGGGAACATCATCAGAACTTAAGGAAAAATACGGCGGGTTGAGAACTCTCGAGATTATAACAAGGGAAAACGAATCCCCTGCTGGACTGGATAGTCTCAGAGATCAGCTCGTTTCCAGCGATCTTGCGAGCGAAGTGAAATCACAGGGTAAAACCATAACAATTCTTGGAAAATCGATTTCACGCAACCTGGATCAGATAGTGTCTTCCCTGAAAACCAATGGTATCAGCATTGACAGCATTAACCTCAGGGATGCAACTCTGGACGATGTGTTTATTGAGGTGGTGAATTCCTGATGCATGCCCCTGCATTCCTGAGGCTGACATACCGCAACATAAGGGTGAACATGGATCTGGGAACCATGATTTTCATGCTGGGTCTTCCAGCTCTTTATCTCCTTGTTATGGGCACCATGCTCCAGAACATAATTCCGGGGGTAGAACTCGCCTCGTCGAAGGTATCATACACCCATTTCCTTGGCCCCGGAATAGTGGCAATGCAGACTCTCACCGCAGGGAACATTGGTGGTGGTATGCTCTGGAGTGACAGGAGGTGGGGAATGTTCGAGCAGCTTCTTGTGGGTCCTTTCAAGAGGACAGATTACCTCCTTGGAATAATTATGGTGGCAATTGTTTTTGCAGTTGCCGGAAGCCTGATAATGCTTGGGCTATCCGTATCAATATCGGGTGGTTTCATCCTCTCCTGGCTGTCTGTGTCTCTGACACTTTTTTCCATAGTACTGGGAACAATGCTCTTCTCGTCGCTGTTCCTCATAATATCAACACTGGCAAAGACAATGCAGACATACAACACAATTACCATAGCCCTGTTTTTCGTTCTGGATTTCGCAAGTTCGGCATTCTACCCAATTCCAACCACAAGCGATGCAGTGATCAGAGCAATATCCCTGAGCAACCCGCTGACCTACATTGTTGACGTGACACGTACTGCCCTGATTGGCATACCGGACACGACCACATACATGTATGCACTTGCAATGCTGATACTGACAGTTGTCCTGTTTGCCATAGCCAGGCTGCTATACAGAACCGTCAGGAGTGGAGTTTGATCGAAGGCTTCATGGCGTCCTGCCTGCAATAAGGCTGATAAAATTTTTTATTTTCCACCACCCACATTGAACAATTCTGTTGTTATGATGCATGAAATGATCTGAGAGAGTTGCAATTTCCGTATCTCAGTTGCGTCTGAAAATACGGACATCGAAAAATGTTTATGAGTATCCTTGCAATATGGTACAAGCGATGCGCGATCCGGCTTCTAAATTTTTCAAATGTACTGACAGGGAGAGAGCCATATTCGAGGCAGGTATTAAACTGGGAACAATTTATCACCAGTATGTCGGGGCGCCCCTGAACCTCAGCAATGTTGAATCGCTTGAAAAGGCTATGGAAGAAAGCGCCATGGTCCAGCCATTCGTTGAGGAAGCGCATGTCAGGATAGACAAGGATGTAATTTCAAAGAAGCAGGGAGTTTACAAATATATCACTCTTGCCGGTGAAATGCTGAACGTTACCATTGTAATCAAATACAATGGGGAGAACATCACAGCCCGGCTCAGGTATGTTCCGGAGATAGATTACCCGCTGATGTATGTGGAAGGATGAGGTTATAAATGGCAGTTAAAATTGGCATTACGGGGCCTGTAGGTTCGATCAAGGCAGAAGCCCTTCACAAGATAATAGATATGCTTGAAAAAGACGGCACAGTTGTTCAGGGTGTTCTCGTATCAGAGATTACCGAACACGGTAAACTTCTGGGCTACTCGCTTTTCGACATCAGCACAAAAAAGAAGATCACCTTTGCCCAGGCAGGAATCATATCGAGAATTAAGATAGACAAGCTGGGTGTTGACACGCGACTCCTTGAGGAAATACTCGTTCCGAGTCTTCAGAAAGCCAGGGAGAGTGCCGATGTCATAGTCATAGATGAGATAGGAAAGCTTGAAAACACAACAAGGAGTATTCAGGCAGAAATAGAGACAACTCTGAAGTCTGAAAAGCCCCTGATTGTCACACTTCACAAGAAATCCCGAAACCCGGTTCTTCAGGAGATAAGGGCTCTTGAGGGGATCCGTGTTTTTGACATAACACCCATCAACAAAAGCACTCTTCCGTTCAAGGTTCTCAGGGTTATAAGAGGGGAAGAAGGACCATAGTTGATCGTAAAAGAAGGAATTGCAAGGATATCTGTTCCTGACACCTACAGCAGAAAAGGACCCGGAACAAAGACTGCTGGCTTTTACAACAGTGAGCAGCTTATCAACAGGGACCTGACCATTATGGCATTATCAGGGCTGAAGCCCAGAAACTACCTTGATGGATTCGGCGCAACTGGCGTGAGAACAGTCCGCGTGGCTGCCGAACTTGGTATAGAATCATCCATCTCGGAGATTAATCCCGCATCTTTGAAGATAATCAGGGAAAATCTGGCAGCCAACAACGTTTCTGCAACCGTATATGATGAACCCTTTCAGTCAGTGGTATCAAGGGGACTCTATGAATTCATTGACATTGATCCGTACGGTTCAGCGGTACCATATCTGGATGCGGGCCTGGCAGCGGTCAGGAACGGAGGATACCTTGGCATAACTGCCACAGACCTCTCAGTTCTGACAGGTTCCGTACCATCCAAAACCAGGAGGAGGTATGGAGCATTCATTGCAAACGATGATCACAGGCACGAGGCCGGTATCAGATTACTGCTGGCAGACGTGGTAAGGCGTGCCGCAACAATGGATCGGTATGTCACCCCAGTACTTTCGTTCTGGCATGGCCATTTCTACAGGATCATAGTAAGAGTCAGGAACGGATCACAGAAGGCTGACAGATCACTTGATCTCATCTCAGTTATGAATTTCAAGGAAATGTACTCTGATTTTTACGAAGACACTGATCAGGGTCCGGTATGGAAGGGCGATCTCGAGGATACTTCAGTTATCTCCCGATTCCTGCAAAATCCTCCTGAATATGTATCTGCAACGTCTGTTGATTTTGCATCAAAACTTGCTGGCGAAAACACCTCATTCATGTTCTTTGAGATGGCAGATGCTGCAAGATCACTTGGCCTGAATCTTCCAAGGGTGAACGATCTTATTGATGCCCTCAGCAAGACTGGAAGCAGGGCATACAGGACGCATTTCTCCAACACAGGAATAAAATTTACCGGCTCATGGCAGCAGTTTACTGATGCATTTCTCCATGTATCCAGGCACTCATAATTTCCGATACTAATAAAAGCTCATGATCATTTCCCGTCAGGAATGAATCCTTGGTTGAAGATTATCCGCCCTGTTAATGGCGTAATGGGGGTAATAGCCACATTTATATCGGGATTCATAGGTGCAGGGCTGCACTTCGGGGAGTTCATACGTTTTATTGTCATTGCAGCACTTGCAGTTTTCCTTGTCACATCAGGCGGCAATATTATCAATGATGTGGTGGATGTTGACACTGACAGAATCAATCATCCCAACCGTCCTCTGGTTACAGGGCAGATAAGCAACCGATCAGCAAGAACAGGGGTTGCTGTTATGTTTGCAGCTGCCATAGTAATTTCTGTTGTCCTGATATCTCCACTTGCAGGAGCGGTTGTCGTGGTAGCTGAGTTATTCCTGCTGGGATACGAACTGAAGACCAAAAAACTGGGCCTTTCAGGGAATGTAATGATAAGTGTGCTTGTTGGCCTGATCTTCATATTCGGGGGCATAGCGGTCAACTCAATAGACAGGATGCTCATTCTGTTCCTCATGGCTACGCTGGCAAATCTCTCCAGGGAAGTTATAAAGGATATCCAGGACATAAAGGGGGACGTTGACAGGATGACACTTCCCAGGAAGCGCGGGATAAGGTTTGCTGCAGTTTTCGCATCCATTTCCGTTATCCTGGCGGTGATAATCTCCTATTTTCCATATTACCTTAAAATATTCGGCATATATTACCTCATATCTGTTGCCTTTTCTGATGCCCTGTTCCTTGCTTCTGTGGCACTGATCCAGAGGAATCCGGAAAAGAGCCAGCAGGTCTCAAAACTGGCCATGATCATTGGTCTGGCTTCATTTGCAGTGGGCGGTATATCTTGAACATATACTTGGAAATACTTGAAAGGTTGAAAACGCAGAAAATCCACATGACCCTCATTGATCCCGCCAGGCAGACTCCTGAGCAGTCTGCGGATATTGCACGGGAAGCAGAGCGGGCTGGAACAGATTACATCATGATCGGCGGCTCAACAGAAATCGACAGGAGCAAGATGGATCAGACCATCCGGGAGATAAAGAAGAAATGCGGCCGGAAGATCATAATATTTCCAGGGTCTTCAGCAATGATAAGTCCACATGCCGATGCCATATATTTCATGAGCTTGCTGAATTCAAGGTCTCCGGAATTCCTCTTCAGGCACCAGGTGAGGGCTGCCCCTCACCTCAAGAAGATGGGGATAGAGACAATTCCCATGGGCTACCTTGTCTTTTCACCGGGAATGACCGTGGGTAAAGTTGGTGAGGCAGACCTTCTTGATGGCAGTGATCCGGCCCCGGCCATATCATATTCCCTTGCAGCTGAAATGATGGGAATGAAGCTGATATACCTTGAATCAGGCAGCGGGTCCCCGTCCACGGTATCTCCCGATGTAATTTCCGCAGTCAAACGTGAAACATCAGTTCCCATAATAGTGGGTGGGGGCATAAGGGATTCGGAAACCGCGAGAAAACTGGCGGAATCTGGAGCTGATGTGATCGTAACTGGCACAATTGTGGAAGGGTGCACAGACATATATGAGAGACTTATGCCAATCATCAGGGCTGTGCATTCCAGCCATATGAATAGATTTTAATTTCCTCTAGCACTAAGGAGCCATGCCTGTTGTGGTCATAAAGGTGGAATACCTTCCGGGCGTTGAGGATCCGGAGGCGCTCACAATTCTCAAAAATCTTAACATTCTGGGGTATGGGAGTGTCAGAACGGTGCAGACATCGAAGTCATATGAGCTTGACATTGAAGGAAGCGCAGCTGAGGTCAGGAAAACTGCCGAGGATATTGCCGGCAGGATACTGACAAACCCGGTCATTCAGAAATATTCCATAAGGATACTGAAAAAATGACAGAATCGTCTGAATCCAGGATAAATGTGCAGATTCGTGGCATGAGTCCGCATCAGCTGGTGGAGCTGAGCAATTCCATGTCCCTGGGCCTGTCCAGGGAGGAAATGATAATGCTCCAGAACTACTTCGAAGGAATAGGCAGGGACCCAAGTGATGTGGAGATGCAGGCAATGGCTCAGGCATGGAGCGAACACTGTTGCTACAAGTCATCCAAATTTTATCTCAGAAAATACTTTGGCAGCCTTGAAAAGCATGATGCAATTCTCGCCATGGAGGACGATGCGGGAGTTGTTGCCTTTGATGATGACTATGCATACGTCCTGAAGATGGAAAGCCATAACCATCCCAGCGCAATTGAGCCTTATGGCGGTGCGGCAACAGGCGTAGGCGGTATAATAAGGGATGTCCTCTGCATGGGGGCACAGCCAGTTGCGCTTGTCGATTCCATATATTTTGGTGAAGTATGGACGGATGAATGGAAGGAAAAGACGCTTCATCCGAGGTTCATCCTGAATAGCGTAGTTGGCGGCATCAGGGACTACGGAAACAGGGTGGGCCTGCCGAATGTGGCTGGTTCTGTAGACTTTGATCGCTCATTTAACCATTCACCACTTGTCAATGCAGGGTGCATAGGCATTGTGCGCAAAGACGGCATAATCAGGAGTTTTGTCTCCAGACCAGGTGACATTTTTGTCCTTGCGGGCGGCAGGACAGGCCGTGATGGAATACATGGAGTCAACTTCGCCTCCGCAAATCTTCAGGAGAAGAGTGGGCAGAATAAATCAGTGGTGCAGCTCGGAAATCCAATCGTGAAGGAGCCCCTGATACACGCCGTTCTTGAGGCGGGTGATGCCCATATTCTGGACGGCATGAAGGACCTCGGTGGAGGCGGCCTCTCAAGTTCTGTGGGTGAAATGTGCCTTGCAGGCGGGGTTGCGGCTGAGATTGACCTGGAAAAGGTTCTTCTGAAGGAACCTGCAATGCAGCCTTGGGAAATATGGATCAGTGAGAGTCAGGAAAGGATGCTGATGGCAATTGATCCCTCAAAACTTCCAGATCTTTCCAGAATTTTTGAGAAATGGGACATCGAGTTCTCAGTAATTGGGAAGATTGTGGAGGGGAATAATCTTGTAATACGCCATAATGGATGCACAGTGCTTGATCTTGATCTGGATTTCCTGACATCGGGCCCTGTATACTGCAGGAACTATGAGGTTCCTGAAAAAAAGGTCATAGAATATGTAATTCCTGCTGAGAATTTCAACCTGAAGGAACTGCTTCTGAAATTCCTCGCAGATCCAGAAAACTGCTCGCGCTTCAACATAACAAGGCAGTACGATCACACAGTTCGCGGAAGCACCGTTATAAGGCCGCTTTCCGGAAAGCCGAACCACGAGACACATTCTGATGCCGCCATCATTAAACCTGTGGAATCATCCAGCCGTGGACTTGCCATAACAGCAGGTTCCAGATATGACATGGTAGCAATCGATCCACTTGCAGGAACCCTGGGGACAATGACTGAGGCTTATCTGAATATCCTGGCAACTGGAAGCAAACCAAACTCAGTGGTGGACTGCATTAATCTGGGAAATCCGGAAAACCCTGCCATAATGGGACAGCTTGTGCAGATATCGTCAGCAATATCTGAGTTCTGCAGGAAGCTTTCACTTCCTGTTGTGGCCGGAAATGTGAGCCTCTATAACCAGTATTCCGGATCAGATATCAAGCCTGTTCCAAACATCATGATGGTCGGCATCATACCTGATGTTGATCATGCAGTGAGCACTGATTTCAAGAAGGCTGGCAGCTCCATTTACATCATAGGGAGAGAATCTTCATCGCTGGGTGGAAGCCGTCTCCTCAAGTTTCTTGGAATATCCTCATCGTCGGTACCCTGGTTTGACATGGACGAACTTGCATCCATCTCCGGTCCATTCCTCAGGGCGGCTGGCATGGACCTCATTCTTGCCGCACATGACATATCCTCTGGTGGGCTCATTCAGGCCCTTCTGGAAATGTCATTCGGTTCAGGATTAGGATTCAGCGTTGATCTTTCAGACATATCGCCGGCGAGAACGGTGGAGAAACTGTTTGCCGAGGGCGGAGAGCGCATTCTGGTTGAGGTTTCACAGGAGAACGAGGAAAAGTTCACGCAGCTGCTTGACGGGATACAGATCACCCGCATCGGCAGCACTGTTGAAAATAGCATTACAATTACGGACCTGCAGATGACCGTCCTGCAGGGTGTCGTTGAAGAATTCAGAGAAGCCTGGGTACACGGGCTGGACAATTACATTTAGGTGTTAAGAATGGTGGAAGACATTTACGTGAAGAAAGAGTATCTGATGGAACAGGACGTTACAGTGGAAACAAACTACAGGCTTGGATTTGACGCAGACAGAACCTGCGGCTTCTCAAGGGTGTTCAAGGGACATATGAACGAAGAACAGGGTGATGAAAATTACGAAATTTATCAGGAACTTTATGAATGCGGCCTGGACAGCGAAGAGGTTGAAAAGAGACACAGGAAGATAGTTCAGGAGATTCTTGAAGGGCGCATAGACGTGAGTTTTTAATTGAATGGGCCCTCAATATCCACGACAATTTTCTGGCCATCCTCGAGATGAAGCTTTTCCCTCAGGTATTCAGGCGATATTATTTCCATAACGTCGCTATACGTGGACCTTTCCGGGAAAATGACAGCACATACTATACCATTCATCTGTCCCCGGAAACATTTTACCGGACCGTAAGTCCTGTCCTCAGTTGTAAAACCATCAATATGAATTCCGTCCATTGTTCTTAATTTCCTGAGAGAGATTTCCTGAGAGGGATCAATTTTTACATTCAGGGTGCCCAGAAAAGGGATATATCCAAGTTTTTCCTGGAACTGGATCACATAATATTTTCTTGAGATGTAATATCTACCTTCACCAAGGCCGCTCTGGACAGTTCCGGCAAGTTTCATTCTTGTGGGCTTCTCAAGCATTATTCCAAGATCTGTGTATTCCCTGAGCAGCATATCCATCCCCTTTGACGTGATGGAAATCTCCTGCCTTCTTCCATTCATCTGCCTGGTTATGAGCCCTTCCCTGAGAAGATCAAGAATCAATCTGGACGCGGTCTGCTGGCTTATTCCCATAAATTTACCCAGGTCACCTGATGAAAGGGAAACCTGCTGTTTTGATCCGCCAATTGTTTTTATTGACTTTATGGCCCAGTACCTGTAATAAGGAAGTTCCGAAGTCATCTGATTGTCACCTGATGCTGCGGGCGGTATTCTTTTTTGTCATCCGGACTGTCAGAGGGAGACATCGATCCTGTTTTTTCCCCTTATGGAGAAAGTTCTGATCCCTTTTGCCCTTGCCCGATCCCTGAGCTCCCGATCATTTGTGAGAATGGCGGCTTTACGGGCAATTGCAGCATTGAGAACACATTCATCGCCTGATCCTTCTGAATCCACATGCTCAAAATTTGCAGCCATCTTCAGAGCACCCGAAGCCTCAGGAATCCTTGATGAAAGGCCAGAGAGCTCATTTAAGACGCATTGTGGTATCATAATACTGCTGATCTCAGGGAAACTCAGCAGCTGGCTCCTGATATCAACACGGTTCCTGATGGCATATATCAGACTGTTCGTGTCAATGATAATGATGCCAGAGGACATACAACATTACTACTCCCGATCACGTACCTCAGCAATTGCCGTGTTGTTCCGTATCCTTTTGATCAGAACCTTCACAGTCTCACCCTTTTTCACTCCCGGCACAAATATATTGAAACCCCTGTAAAATGCTCTCCCTTCTCCAGAACTGCCAACCTTTGCGATCTCAACAGTGTATTCTTTTCCTTCCTCTATGGTGGTTTCATCATCTCTTGCATCGCTGACCACTCTTATGGGATGCTGGGCTCCACAGGCTTTGCAAGTCAGGACATATGTTCTTCCTATTTTCTGTATCTCTGTATCGGGCGAGTGGCATTCGTAGCAGAACAGGTATGAATCCATATACTGCTTTATCTTTGAAGAAATCTGGTCGGCAGAAATTTTCCTGTTTATTATGAGCCTCTTGCCGGCGATGGTGACACCAATTCCGAATTCAGTCATAAGGAATTTCGCTATATGCTTTGGATCACGGTTCATCATGTCTGCAATGTCCATAAAATTCCTGATTATTGTTGCTTTACCTTCCTGAATAATGTCCGGGTCTGGAATTTGCAGTCTCTGCTGGTTCATATTTGATTTTGAAAGCACATTTTCGGCTTTCTTCAGCAATCTATCATAATCCTGATTGTCCATGGTATGGTCATTATTACGGCATTAATAACCTTAGATCATGACATTCAGATCAGTAGAGGCGCAAATTCCGAAATTAATGATGGAAGTATTCCATTCATAATCCTGTTTTTTACCGAAAAATTCGAGAAATTTTGCAGTTTTTTTGAGGTTAATATGTTATATAAATAATAAAAATGTACAAGGTATTGCTTATTAAAAATAATAAAATGCTGCGCATATGTTTCACATGTTGATTTATACTTGGAAATACCTATTGTACAATGCATCATAATAATTAATATGTCATGACATTCCGCGAAAATTGTATGTACAAAGAAAAAAATTTAAATACATATGACGTTATAATCTCAGGAACAGAATTGACTCTCGACAACAAGGATACAAAGCTGACCATCCGTATTGCGGACGAAGACCTACGGGAAATCGACGAGTTCCTGGCCAGTAACCAACGGTTCGGGAGTCGGTCCGAATTCATTAGACACTCAGTTCTGGATTATATTTCCAGAACTCGCATCGGATTAATTGAACAGTCAGAGCCGGGACTTAAACTCAGCAAGAACATGGATACTATCATAACTACTGCAGTTCAGAAGGGCTTTTTCAAAACAAAGGAAGAAGTCATAGAGACGCTGCTGGAAAGAGCAATGAAAAACAATGCGCTGCATGAGATACTTTCCGAAAAACTTCAGAGTTACAGTTCAGTTGTTGAAGATCTGGAGAAATTCGATTCTCTTCAGGAAAAAATGGGATTAAATGCTGCTAAGAAAAGAATATAGGAATGGTGCATAAATGGAAACGATAAGTGTTCAGAACATAGAGGGCGTTGTCAAGGGTCTCATACGGAAATATTATTCGGAGAGGATGGACAACGTTGTCATCGCTTTTGGAACTGCAGGGGATAAAGTTCTGAGGAACATAAGGCCGCTTCAGATACGGAGGACTGTCTACAGGTCTGTCCAGTTGAAGAAGGAGCGGGCAGTTTCACCAACGGTCCAGGCTCAGGATGCCGAGATTATACTTGCTGAACCGGATCCGGTTAAGGTCTCCATAATATCACGGGAAGAATACGAGTACAGAAAGAATATTGATCAGTTTGATTGCTGGCAGGATCCTCTGGAAGCGGCCACAGTAAACACCACGTTTATCCCTGATTTCGATGATGCCGGGGCAACTGCAAGAGAGCTTCTCTGCGAGGTTGAAAAATCCAATTCGTACATACTCATAAGCGGATTCGGCGGAGATTTTGCTCAGGATCTTCACACAGCCTTTTCCCTGCTCCTCAAGGAAAGAAACATTCCTCATCTGAACGTTATAATAAAGCCATCCAGAGAGGATTTGAAGAGAAGGAAGATAGCAGAAAACGGAATAAAGAAGCTTGAAGCTGCATGTGGAAAACCACGTGTTTACGACAACGAAAGGCTCATAGAGAAAAACAAGGAATTCGCCAGAGAGAAAGATGGGGTAATCAGGAAAATAAACGTCAGAATAGCTAGAGATGTGGAGGTTTATTCCACAAGGCTCTCCAATGCCTCTGAACTTTTAAAATACCAGCTGTCAGCCTAAATCAGGCTGGCAGTGATCTCCCTTTCATTCATTGTTCTTTCACAGAAGTTGCATCTTATGAGAAGAGGTTTCTTGCTCAATAAGCTGAATTCTCCCTGTACCGGTTCTTTCATGTTTGTAATGCAATTTGCATTGGAGCATTTCACGATCCCAACGATTCTCTGTGGTAATTCCACCGAAAATTTTTCTATGATCTCATAGTTGCTCACTATGCTGATGGTTGCGTCCGGAGCGATAAGGGAGATCTTGTCCACCTCAAATTTTTCCAGGTCCCTGTTCTCGATCTTTATTACATCCTTGGTCCCAAGTCTTCTGGAAGTAACTCTTATGCCAATACTTATGGAGTTTTCAACGTGATCATCAATCCTGAGTATTGAAAGTACCCTGAGTGCCTTTCCCGGTGGAATATGATCTATCACAGTGCCGTCCTTTATCTTTGATATTTTTAAAGTCTGTTCATCCATTTCATTCACCCCAGAATAAGCGATATTATTGCCATCCTGACTGGCACCCCATTGTTAGCCTGTCTGAAATATGCAGCCTTCGGCGATGAATCGACATCCGGAGAAATTTCATCAACCCTTGGAAGAGGGTGCATTATTATTGACTTTTCTTTCATTGCGGCAACTGTTTCAGAGTCTATCTTGTATGACCCTATAACACTCTGATACTCATTTGGGTCGGAGAATCTTTCCTTCTGAATTCGGGTTACATAAAGCACGTCCGTATCTGGCAGCACATCTGAAAGGTTTTCGGTCATATTGAGCTTGAAATCAGGTGGAAGCATGGAAACGACATGATCAGGCATCTTTAGTATTGGCGGTGCAACCAGGTTCACCCTGGCATTGAACCTTGACAGTGCCATTACAAGAGAGTGCACGGTTCTTCCATATCTCAGATCACCCACAATTGTGACAGTCTTGCCGCTGATTTCACCAAGTTCCTTCCGAATGGTATAAAGATCAAGAACTGTCTGTGTTGGATGCTGTCCTGATCCATCTCCGGCATTCACAATGGGCTTCGATGTAAATCTGGAAGCAAGTTTTGCTGCCCCCTCCATTGGGTGCCTTATGACAATTATATCAGAATATCCCTCTGCCATCCTCACCGTGTCAGCTAGTGTTTCGCCCTTTACCACAGACGATGACTTTGCCTCAGGAACGCTAATAACCGTTCCTCCGAGTCTCTGCATGGCGCTTTCAAACGAGAGCCGGGTTCTGGTGCTGGGCTCATAAAAGAAAGTAGCCATTATCTTCCCCTTCATAAGTTCAAGTGACCTGCCTGATCTGAGTGCCTTCTCCATGTCTTCAGCAGTCTTGAAAATCTCCGAAAGTTCGTCGTCTCCGATGTCGTTGATGGACACAACGCTTTTATTTCTTAACATCGGGATGTTGGATTGTGACGCCAATTAATAACCTTTGCAGGCTTTAACCCTACGAGAATTCTAAAATTCTATGTCTCCTGACAGGATCGCTAACATGCCTCAGTTATGTGATTATGTTCCTCTGGAATACTCTGTTTCCGGATAAATTTACAATATGTTTGAGCAAGGAAGCCACTGAGCTTGCGATGAAGAGGATGTCAGCTCACCGAAATATCTCACAGATATGCTGAAATCATGTATTTTTGAAATCTCAGCACCGTTGCACCATTTTCTCAAATTTCAAGTGAATTCAGTTACCGGTTTTTCTCATGGATTCCAGTAAATCCCTGGCTCTTGCCATGCTTATATTGCCCTCGCCGACCATTTTCGCACTTATCCGGTCAATTTCATCGCCCTTTGCTCCTACAGATAGAGCGAGACTCCTGGCGTGCAATCCCATGTGACCTTTCTGAATGCCCTCTGCTGACAGCGCCCGCAACGCTGCAAAATTCTGTGCGAGTCCTACCGCGGCCAGCACCTGTGCAAATTCAGAAGATGACTTCACTCCAAGGATTTTTCTGAAGATTGCAGCCTTCCTGACTGTATTGGTGGATCCGCCTACTGTGCCCACTGCCAGAGGGATTTCAATTTCACCTATTAGGTCACCGTTTTCGTCCTCACTGTATCTCGTCAGTGAAAGATGGCCGCTCAAAGTGTGGTATGTGTGTGCATTGGCTTCGGCAGAACGCCAGTCATTCATTGTGGCAAGTATTACGGCATCAACGCCATTCATGATGCCTTTGTTATGAGTGGCTGCCCTATACGGATCGGCATCTGCCATTTCATATGACCTTATGATCCTCCTGACAACCTCCTCTCCACCTATGAGTTCCTTCCTGAATTTTGCACGTGAATATGCCAGCCTGTCCGGAGTCAGATTGCTCAAAATTCTGAGGTTTGTTCTGCATCCCGTAATTCTTTCCAGGAACGGTGCGACAGCCTCGCACATGCTGTTAACAGCATTGGCTCCCATGGCATCTCTTACATCGATCTTTAAATGGACAACAATGCTCCTTTCAGGATCATCAATCTGCCTGATATCAATATCTTTAGCCCCGGCATTCAATGATGAGAGTGTTTTGCTTCTGCTATTTGCAAGATCAAGAATTTCCTTTTTATTATGCTCAATGGCAGCCTTTACCTTTTCAAAATTTCCACAGTCCATCAGCTGTACCTGCCCTATCATGACGGGATCTGACGATTTTGACTGGAACCCGCCAGACGCCCGTGCTATTTTGGCGGCGTTGCTGCATGCAGCAACCACTGAGGCTTCTTCAATTGCCATGGGTATCAGATAATCTCTGCCATTGATCTGAAAATTAACCGCAATGCCAACGGGCAATTCTATGGTTGAAATCACATTTTCTATGAGTTTGTCGGCAATGTCCAAGGGCAGAGAGCCGGTCTTTGAGATCTCCGCAGTGTCAGATTCATTCAGATCTGCAAATCGTGTAACTATCTGAGCCCTTTCCTGTGGTGTCAATTTATAGAAACCTGAAATCTCTGAAGTTTTTCCGGACATCACCGGGCATGAGGGATAAAAACCTTAAAAATGTACTGACAGGCAGGGGCATTTGTCTTATGAAAGATGACAGACGCGATATGCGTGACTTACATTGCTGGTACCACGTACCGTTTTGGCGGTACAGGCTGCATGCCTTACAGGATCCATATCCACAGTGGTGAATGTCGTGCATTTTTCAGTGATCCCGGGCAGGTGGATTTTATCAGTCTCTGAATGATGTTATTTCATGTTCACACGGGAAATGGCTACATATTGCAGGGAGACACACAGCTCACCGAATTTATATATATGCAGATAAAATCATGCAGGCAGGTAAAGTAATGGACCAGAGTGTTGAGGATATAATCGCGGACGGTGACAAGTTCTTCCAGAAGGACAGGATGATAGATGCCATAAGAGAATATCAGAAGGCATTCGATCTTGTGGGGAAGGAAGAAAATGATGATACAGCCGATCTTGCATACAAATTATCACAGGCATACAACTCGCTTGAAAGTAAGAATGATCAGAATTCCAGGAAATTTGCCGAGGTTTCTCTGTCGATTCACAGAAAAAACGGAGAGAAGGAACTTGAGGTTATGGATCTGATCAATCTGGGTTACATTGAGCTTGATGCATCAAAGAAAGAGGAAGGCGAAGCATTCTTCAATGAAGCTCTGAAGCTTTCGGATTCTCTCAAGGATCCATTCCTGTTCTGCACCTCTCTGAATGCCATAGCAGAAATGAAGGCTGCATCTGCAAGAAGCAGAAGCGAGGCCTCAAAAATGTACGATCAGGTCCTCAAGATTTCAGAAGAGACAGAGGACTGGGAGAATTTCTTCGAGGCAAAGCGTGGTCAGATAGGAATTATCCGGGCTGAGGGCGAAGAGGAAAAAGCTCTTCAGTCAGCAATGGAAACCCTTGACAAGATAGACAAAATCGCTTCAGGAATCAAGAACAAGAAAGAGAAGAAGGAGTTTCGCAAGTCACTTTCATTTATATACGATCTGGCTTCTGACATAGCAATGGAGCTGGAGAATGTTGAGGAAGCCATAAAGATCGCCCAGAGATCCAATCAGGACTGATCCGGAACCGTCACGGTATTATTTTCCCGTC
Source organism: Thermoplasmataceae archaeon (assembly GCA_038729325.1). Classification (GTDB taxonomy): domain Archaea; phylum Thermoplasmatota; class Thermoplasmata; order Thermoplasmatales; family Thermoplasmataceae; genus UBA509. The sequence goes on from JAVYSG010000018.1 coordinate 16,798, forward strand.
ATGCCTTTTTCTCGGAGATGTGGTTTGACCATCTGGCACCTGTCTCATTCAGGTATTCCTTAATATCTATTCCCTCATCGGACATAACTGAAAGCAGGGCTGTTTCAAAACTTATATATTTCAGGGGCTGCAGAACTTCTCTTGCCCGGGCGATGGCTTCTTTTTTGGTAAGCTTTCCGGATGCGGAAATTGCTTCAAGAAGTCTGTCAACCAGCGGCCGGTCGCCGGAATCCTGGAAAAGCTGATCACGCGTAACAGAGAAATCAAGTGGAACAATTATCCCGGAAGTGCTGAAATTTGGCACAAAGCCGCCGTCTTTCCTTACAAGGATGCCTTCCTTAACGGCTGTCTCCAGGAAATCCTTAACCGTCTCAGGATCAATTAAGTTCTTCTTGAAGGAGAGCGATGTAATGAAATCCTGCTGAGTGTATGCTGCTGTACCTTTCTTTGAATTGGATACAATTGCAACGAGCTTCCGTGCAAAATCCTTGTTCATTTCTCCTGCTAATCAGCACTTTCCTTAAATATATTGTCCGTTAACTCTCCCAGCCTTTCCTGATATGGTTGAGCCGAAGTCATGCTTCACCGTACTGTATGTTATACAGGCTGGAAAAGAGTCCCTCCTTCTTCATGAGTTCGTTGAATGTGCCTTCTTCAGCTATACTCCCTTCCTTTAGGACAACGACACGTTCAACGAGAACGATCATTGAGAACCTGTGGGTTATCAGAATGAGAGTTTTATTCCTCACGAACTCCCTGAGGGCCCCAATTATCATTTTCTCTGAATATGGATCGATCTGAGAAGTTGGCTCGTCCAGTATGAGTATTTCAGGATCGCGGGCAAATGCCCTGAGGATTGAGACAGCCTGGCGCTGGCCTTCGGAAAGGTTTCTTCCCATTTCCCCAACGTTTGTATCTATTCCCTGTGGCAGGGATGAAAAGATATCGGTCAGTCCGAACCTGCTTATGAGCCCAAGCACCTGCTCCCTTGTCGTGCCAGGGTCAACAAACAGTATATTCTCCATCACTGTACCTCTGAACAGGAAAGGGTCCTGCAGGACCGGCGTCATGAGCTTCCTGTAACTCCTTGTGGATATGGAGCTCAGATCTCTGCCGTCTATGAGTATTCCACCCTGCTCAGGCCTGTAGAATTTCAATAACAGATTGGAGAGGGTGGTTTTTCCGGCTCCCGTGTGTCCCACAACAGCAACCTTCTCGCCTTTCCTGATGGTCAGGTGGATATTTTCAAGCGCATTGCCTTCGCCGTATGAGAATGACATGCCGTTTATCACAATGGAATCATTGAACTTGACCTGATTTTCGCTTTCTTCCGGCTCCTGATCCCTGGGCTGGTCTATTATTCCGTAAATTCTGCTTATTCCCACAAGCGATGACTGATAGGAGTTGTACAGCTGGGAGAGCTGAATCACGGGATCAAAGAATTCCTGGACATAAACAACGAATGCTACCAGTATTCCCACGGAAGTGACACCATGTATGAGCTGAAGCGCACCTGCAAGAAGTACTATGGCAATGCCTGCAGCTTCTATGATCCTCACGGATGCCCCGTATGCCGAGGAGAGCCTGGACGCCTTCATGTTGGCCATGAAGTTCCTTTCATTCAGGACCCTGAAGTTATCCTCAGTTCTTTTCTCCACATTAAATGCCTTTATGGTACGGATTGCCGAAATGTTCTCGGCGAGATTCCCTGTAATGGCTGCAATGGTTTTTCTCGTCCTGAGATAATTCCGCCTCACTCTGGGCTGTATGGAAATGGTGAAGGCCATAAGCACAGGGATTATGATGAGGGCATAGAGTGTGAGATTGAAGTCCTTGTAAAACATAATGGATATTGATACAATTACAGTGGATATTCCTGCGATGACAGAAGGGAGCTGGAAAGTCAGGAACTCACTCAGTGTTTCTGCGTCGTTTGTTATCCGGCTGATGAGGTATCCGGTTTTTACCTTGCTGTAGAAAGCCTCAGGCACATACTGCAGGTTCTCAAAAGCCCTGTCCCTGAGACTTTTTATCTCTTTCTGTGCAAGTACAGTGGAGCTGATTGTCCTCACCCGGTTCGAGAAAAACTGCACCAGGTAGAGAAGAAAGAACAGTGATGCGAAGAGTTCCAGGTATCGCACATTTCCTGCAATAATGGCATTTACGGCAAACCCGAGCATCAGCGGGTAAAGCGTCCCCGCAACGGCAGTAATAATTACAGTTGTTACAAGAGTGGCACTGTCGCGACGCATACGGAATATTTCCCGCACCATTCTCCTGAATGAACCAGATCCCTTTGCCGTCTTTATGATCTGATCCTCAAGATCTTCATAGGTCTGTGGCATGTCCCACCCCTGTGTATCGGATTCCTATGCCATCAGTTATGCCCTCAAGATCCCTGTTGATATCAGCTACAGGCAACAGTTTTCCATCTTCAAGTTTCCACACCCTGTCGGCGAATTTAAGAGCCGAGATCCTGTGCGTGACAAGAAGCACTGTGATATCCCTGAGATCTTTTTTGATGTTTCTGAATATCATGAGCTCAGTTTCAGGATCCACGCTGGAGGTCGCGTCATCAAGGATAAGCAATGAGGGGTGTGAAACAATAGCCCTCGCAAGAGCTACCCTCTGTTTCTGGCCTCCAGAAAGTGTGATCCCTCTCTCTCCCACCTGTGTTTCATAAGCATCCGGGAGGGATTCTATGAAATCTGAGATTTCAGCAGTGCGAGCTGCGTTTCTGATATCGTCATTTCCAACATCATCGTTCCCGAAGGCAATATTCTCACGGATTGTGCCAGAGAGAAGATTTATCTCCTGTGGGACAAGGGAAACTGTTGATCGCAGATTTGCAAGGGGAATCCTGGAAATCTCAGTCATCCCAATATATATGTTTCCCTCGTCCGGATCGTAGAACCTCGGAATCAGGCTTGTGAGAGTTGTTTTTCCGGCGCCTGTTTTTCCAGTAATGGCAGCGAATTCACCCCGTGGTACTACCATGCTTACGCTGTCAAGTATCTTTCTTCCGTCCCTGTAGAAAGTTATGTCCTCAATCCTGAGGTCTCCTTCAGGACGCTCTCTGTTCAGGATATCCACGTCCTCCTCATCCGGTGAATCGGTCAGCAAAGAAACCCTTTCTATACCTGCTCTGGCATTCTCTGAGAATACAATGAGCCTGCCGAATGAACTGACGGGTGAACTTATCATGCTGAAAATGTTCACTGCAGCAACAAGGGGTCCAACATCAGAGACGGAAATGATATCCATGTAGCCTCCATAGATCAGGATCGCTGAAGCTGCAGCACTGACTATGAGTGGCATCAGATTGTTGTAAAATCCGCGTAACTTTGCAACTTCAATATACTCACCATAATAGCTTTCTGTGGTATCTGAGAATCGACCTATCTCCAGATCCTCAGCCGAAAACCCCCTGACCACGCGGTTTCCAACTATGTTTTCCTGCAGTCTTTCGTTCATCTGCCCATAGTATGTCCTTATTCGCCTCCATCTTGATCTCTGCTTTTTCTGGAAGGCTATTCCGGCATAGATAAGCATGGGCACCGATACAAGAAATATGAGAGCAAAGTATGGATTGATCGTTAGAAGAAAATAGAGGGCAAAAATTATCAGAAATATTGTGGGCAGCATCTGGGAGAACAGATTGTTGAGAAAATTTCTTATGGCATGTATGTCCATGGTTGTTCTTGAAAGCAGATCACCTGAAGTCTCTGTCTCAAAGAAGCTGAACTTCTTCCGTATAAGGTGGTGGAAAACCGAATCCCTCAGGCTGAATTCAAATCTCTGGCTTATGTACTGCGATCCATAGCTGACTACGAACTGAAGGGCTCCAGTGATTGATGAAACAATCATGATCAGTATGGATACATGGAGAACACCTGCATAGCTCCTGGATTCGATGGCAGTTACTGCGTCTCCTATATAGACAGGGATAAGAAGCCTGGTGACTGAGGCGAAAACTCCGGCAGCTATAACAGAGATCATCACTGATCGTTTCCCGGCCAGATATTTTGCAGCAAAAAGCATGGGATAGAAAACGCCAAAAAATCCT
>JAVYSG010000019.1:0-18949 GCA_038729325.1 Thermoplasmataceae archaeon
CTACACTATCGGGGCTCCCACGTTTATGGCTTACATTTATATGAATTTAATGCAGGAACTGAATCTGGCGCACCAAAATTTCACCTGAAGTTCTGCTGATTATCATGCAGATCGCCCACAAAGCCGAAATCAACAATTCCGAATTCTTCTGTTATCCCGTATACCCGGAATTTGCGCGAATCTGAGTGTTTCAGGACAGGTGTAAAGTGCTCCTCGTTCAGGAGGCTCTGCGTAACATCAGTGCCTGATGAAAAGAAGCTCATTGCAGGAGTGATGAGAATCTTCGAATCCCTATTGTATACAAACGCCGGGATTTTGAAAATTCCACCAATTCTGTCTCTCAAAACCAGAGATGGGTGCTCATGTCCAAGAATGGTGAGCTTTCTTAGCCCTGCATCCCTGTCACCGTGGTAAATATAATAATTATCAGTTTCAATGCTATTCTCGAGTTCTATCCCCTTCTTCTTGAGAATTGCAACCAGATAATTGTCATGGTTTCCACGCACAAATCTAAGTTTTGTAGACTCAGCGTAACGGTTTACGAAATGGACTATGTCGTCCCATTCCTGCGGGAGATTTCTAGAAAATTCATGTTTGAAATCCCCGTTTATTATGACGTATTCCGGATTGTATCTTTCGAGAATCCTGTCCATAACACCCTCAACGTGGCCCAGCTGCAGCTTCGGAAGGAAAAGCCCATGAAGATTCATTTCTTCTTCGAATCCCAGGTGCAGGTCCGACACCACAACGGCAGAGATATCCTGGAGATAAACACAGTACAGGTCAGAAATGAACACATTATCGTCAATCTGAATATCCTTCAATTTACGGATGCATGTCTTTATTGGTATTGACACTTTTCGACCTGTGTGATGTAAAATGACAGGTTACGAAATTGCGAAGGGTGAAAGCAAACTGACATTTGATTCGATTGGGGCATATGTAAAATCACTCAGCCTTTCTGGCACAGATATACTCATGAGTACGCCGGATGGTGAACAGACACATGGTGGGGCTGCGTTGCTGATCCCCTATGCGAACAGAGTAAGGAATGCCACTTACTACTGGAATGGAAGAGATTATCATCTTCCCAAAAATAACGGGGATCACAGCATTCATGGACTGACACGGGCATTGAACTGGGATGTGCAGACAGAGGCACAAAAAGCAGTTCTGACTACCGTCATCAGGAATGATGGATACCCTGATGGAATCAGTGTAAGGTTAGATATGATGGTGGATACGAATTCCTTCTGGATTCATATGAATTTTAAAAATTCAGGAAAAACTTCTGCACCGCTGTCGCCCGGAATGCATCCATATTTCCGATTCCTGGATTCCTGGAAGATCAGGGCATACCAGGAAATCAAAATGCTTGAATACGTTGATAACTACTTTCCGGATGGGAACATGGTAAGTATAGATCCGGCGATTCTCTCTTCGGAATCCGGACGGGTTTTTGACAACTGCTTCACAATGGGGAACAGGGTCAGATTGATGCTTGGAGACCATTCCGTTGACATTGAAACTCAAAATATGCCATATTTTGTCATATACAATGGCAGGTATTCAGCTGGAAAATCTGTTGCGGTGGAACCCATGGTTGGTGCTCCTGATGCGTTCAACAATCACATTGGACTTGTCACACTTGCACCAATGCAGCAGTTTTCCTGCAGTGCAAAGTTCGAGCTTGTGAAATGATATGGACATAAGATGATCTGTTGAAGTATGGATTCGTGACAGGAAAGGCTGCCTGGATTGGACTGCCACGACCATCACCACTCAATAGAGCAATGGTTGGTGCCGATACTGCAGTGCAATTATTGCAATTCAACCATCAACGAGGGCTGATGCGGAAAGTGAGGGGCAGAGAACTGCCTCTGGACGCTCAAGTTTTCTGGTCAGTTGGACCTGCCTGAAACTTCTAAATCTTAACGGTTATGTTCTGTGAAAATTTATTGTTAAACCCGCTATTTGCGAAATTTTTTCAGACAGATCAGTGTTAGATATATTTATATATCTGAAATACAAACCTGCGAACATACACAGTTTGATACATTAACTGTGAACCCTTAAATTAACTGTTCCTGGAGCGGCAATGAAATTATTTCATGCACGCGAAAGCCGATTCCATGGAGATAACTTTTAAATATATACCACTGGTATAGATTTACTTCAAAGTGATCATATGAAACAGGTAATAAGGAAGGATGATAAAGCAGTCTCGCCAATCATAGCCACAATACTTCTGGTTGCCATTACCGTGGTTCTTGCCGCGACTCTTTACACTATACTTGGCGGTTACACCACATTCCTGGGTGCTTCAACGCCACTTGGTGACATAACTGTTACAAATACATCTGCCGGAAGCCTGCACAGCTACAGAGTATACGTTAATCAGTTCGGCGGTAACCTTTCCCTCAACTATACGGAAATGGAAGTGGTGAACTCCAACGGAACCGTAACTAATGTTGTACTTGGTGCCGCCGTTCCCAGCATTACCGATAATGGAACCGGTTATAACTGGACAGTATCAGTTGCAGGAGGTGCATATCTTTCCAGTACCACCATAATAAGTCTATCCCACAGCACCTCTGCCAAGGCTGGAAAAATAAATGCAACCTACGTAACGGAAATAAGACTTGTAGATCTGAGGACAAATGGTGTGATTGGAAGCGGGAGTCCCACCAACTGATCACTTTTTTTTCTCCAGAACTGCAATGGCTGCATCCACATCAGCTGATGGTGGAAGGCAATTCATCTGTGTACATATCATTATATCACTGCTTTTTTCATCATTTCCAGCAGAGACCGGCTCGTCCAGTACCTTCATGAGTTCTGCATCCCTGCTGTCAGTTATGACAAGTTCTGCATCCGGATAGAAGCCTTTCCACATCCTTGATCTGAGTTTTTCAGCATCAGGGTTGCTGGCCGAGGTTTTGACAAGATAACTGCCATTCTTAAGGTAATCGATGGCAAGTGCCATGAAACTGAAGTACATTGGAGATCGTGAAATGTCCTTTGCAAAGGATTGACCGATGGAATCAGCCCATGCGATATACTGATCACCTGACAAAATGCTCCCCATCCGGGCGAGATTCAGCATCTGAACTGAATTCCCTGAAGGATATGATCCATCATGCCCTTCCTTGATTCTCACAAGCAGTTTCTCCCCGTCGTCCGGAGCGAGGTAATAACCGCCATCCGTGGAATCCCGGAAATGGCTTTCAATGGTGTTGGCTATTTCTATGGCCCTGGAAAGGTATCCTGCATCCATGGTTGACAGAAACAGTTCTATAAGTCCAAATGAAAGGAAGGCATAATCGTCAAGATAACCCGGTATTGCCGCTTCTCCGTCCTTGAATCTATGGAATAGTCTCCCGTCCTTCATCATCCGTCCTGTGATGAAGTCCTCACATTTCCTGGACGCCTCAAGAAATCGCGAATCTCCGGTTGCCCGGTACGCCTTGGCCAGCGCTGCAATAACAAGACCATTCATATCGGCAAGTATCTTCTCATCCCGGTGTGGCCTCACCCTTCTGCTTCTGTATTCCAGAAGCCTGGCCCTCATTGATGAAAGCCTTGACTGCAATTCTGCCTTTGACAGTCCAAGCCTCTCAGCTTCCTCGTCCAGTGATCCGGTGAGATGCAGTATGTTCTTACCTGTGCTGCGTCCTGTGGCTTCCTCCAGATAGTTGCCTGAAGGGTCAACGTTATAGACCTCCATGAAGATTGCAGCATCTTCCTGACCGAGAACAGCCATTATCTCCGAGGACCGCCACGTATAGAACTTCCCCTCCTCACCTTCGCTGTCAGCGTCAAGAGCGCTGTAATAGGCACCTTCTGGTGATGACATCTCATTTATCAGGAAAGAGAAAATTTCACGCACCACATCTTCATAGGCATGATCTCCGGTTGCCTGGAAGGCTTCCGTATAGGCCATCATGAGATAGGCCTGATCATAGATCATCTTTTCAAAATGTGGAAGGAACCAGGCCGGATCAGTGGAATAACGGTGAAATCCGTAGCCGATATGATCAAATATCCCGCCGTTCCTCATGGAATTCAGTGTTTTGGTAACCATGTCAAGTGCCTTTCTATCCCCGAACCTGTGGTAATACCTGAGCAGAAACATGAGATTCTGCGGTGAAGGAAATTTCTGGGAACTGCCAAATCCACCATACTCGCTGTCATAGAAATCCGACATCTGCCTGAAGACCTTTTCAGGGATATCATTTCCAAGGGTTCCTGATGAAGAATGTGCGTTCATGTTCTTCAGGTTGGAAAGTACTTCCTGGGCCCTTCTTTCCACATCCTCGTGCCCCTCTGTCCATAACTCATTGATCTGGTTTGCAAGATCAATTATGCCAACCTGCCCACCTCTGCTTTCCCGTGGAATATAGGTGAGGGCAAAAACCGGAACCCCATCCGGTGTCAGTATGATGTTCAGGGGCCATCCACCAGTTCCTGTCATCATCTGGCTCACCGCCATGAATGTGCTGTCAAGATCTGGCCTTTCCTCCCTGTCCACCTTTATGCAGACAAATGTGCGGTTGAGCACCTCGGCAACCTGCGGATGTTCAAAGCTTTCCCTTTCCATGACATGGCACCAGTGGCAGGTTGAATATCCTATACTGAGGAATATGGGCCTGTTCCTTGATTTTGCCTCCCTGAAGGCCTCATCGCCCCATGGATACCAGTCCACAGGGTTATGCGCATGTTGCTGGAGATACGGGCTTTTCTCCCTGATCAGTCTGTTGGTGTATTCTGTCATGTCTCTGTCCCCATGACGATGTGTAACTTAACACCTATGTGCGGCAGGCGGATACATTCCACAATTCCTGTGAGGAGAAAGCCTGGTGGAATATTTATAAAACTCTGGAATATGCGCCTGAAAGGTCTATACTTGTTTGGACTGAAATTTGCACTGTCCCTGGCCATATTCATTATCACCATGATCCTTGTAATACTGCGACCAAGGAATCTGGGCATTGGATATTCGGCACTCATAGGCGGTGCTGCATCAGTTATTCTTGGGATCACAACATTCCCGGAAATAATTCAGGTTTGGAATATTGTCTGGAACGCAACATTCACATTTGTCGCCATCATTATAATGTCTCTCATATATGACGAAGCTGGTTTCTTCGAATATGCCTCCATGAAACTTGCCAGGCTCTCAGGCGGATCCGGGAAGAAATTTTTTGTGCTTATGATCCTTCTGGGTGCAGTAATATCTGCTTTCTTTGCCAATGACGGGGCTGTCCTGGTCCTGACGCCAATTATGTATTCATTCCTGAACAGAACCGGAGCAGACCGGAAGGCCTACCTTGCCTTCATAATGGCCGTGGGTTTCATATCGGACACAGCCAGCATGCCCTTTGTTATCAGCAATCTTGTAAACATAATAACGTCCGGGTACTTCCACATTGATTTCCTCCATTACACTCTGGTAATGTTTGTGCCATATCTGGTATCGGTTGCTGCGAGCCTCGGCATGCTGTATGCATTCTACAGAAAGAGCATTCCGGCCAAAATAAAGACATTCAGCATAGATGATGGAATTATCAGGGACAGGGCAATCTTTCTTTCCGCAGTCCCGGTGCTTGCTGTCCTCATAACTTTATATGCAGTGACCGGCCTGCTGTCAATTCCGGTTGCGTTCATTGCAGTTCCGGCAATTGCCGTTCTTTTTATAATAGTGGCGGTGAGGGGGAAGATAAATACAGGAAAAATACTCAGGGAAGCGCCGTGGCAGATAGTGCTTTTTTCCCTTGGAATGTACATAATTGTATATGGGATGGGCGAGAATGGCCTCATTTCAGTAATATCAGGGGCTATTGAATCGTTTTCAGGGCTGTGGGGGCCACTTCCCTACATCTTCTCCGGATACCTGTTTGCCTCCATGGCGTCCATAATGAACAACCTGCCCTCTGTGATGCTTGGCAATCTCTCCATTGCGCAGGTTCATCCAGGAATTCTGCCCTATGTAAATGTGATTGCAAACGATATCGGCCCAAAATTCACTCCGGTGGGATCGCTGGCCACACTTCTGTGGCTTTACACCCTTGACAGGAAGAGGGGGATGAAAATATCCTACGGGTATTACATGAAGGTGGGGTTCATTCTTGCGCTTCCGGTTCTCACTGTAACTCTCATCTCTTTATGGGCAGTCTCCCTGATCTGATTCTCCCTGATGAACTGTTTATATTTCATGAAGGCATTGCGCGGTGTGCGCATTGCTGTTCTTGTCCGGCATGGTGAAAGTGAGGCAAATGTCAGGAAGATCATATCAGACGATCTGAACGGATATCCACTCACTGAAAGGGGAATGCGCCAGGTTGAATTTACTGCAAACCAGTTGAGGGGCCTCCATTTGGACGGTATTCTCACAAGCCCTGTTCAGAGGGCAATGCAGACGGCAAATATTATCGGCAGTGCCCTGAATCTGGTACCGGCCATAGAGGGCAACATAACAGAATCAGGCATGGGACCCTACAATAACACAATGATGGCGGGTCTGCCTCCCGGCTCAAGGGATGAGCTGGGGATGGAATCCTGGAATTCGCAGGTTCTCAGAATGAGAACTGTGCTTGACAGCATAGAAGATGTGCACATACTTGTCAGCCACGCCATGCCAATAAGAGCAGCCATCGCAAGTTACCTTGATCTTGACGAGGTGGAGAGCTTCGGAATTGAGATCAGGAACGCATCGATGTCTGTGATCGATGTGCAGAATGAAAAAATAATCAGTATCGGTTCACTTCTTTTGAGCGATCGAGTTAAATCTATGCTTGCACACTGATTCTACCGGTCCTGGAACCTGTGTAAACCAGGGCGGAAAGAGCCATGGCAATTCCCATCAGCACAAGCAGGATAATCATTGCAGTAAACTGAGAGCCCCTGTTGAGCTGAATCCCGAGAATAATTCCACTGGCAGTACCTCCTGCGAACTGGCCGACATGCTGGAGTGTGTTGAATATTCCAAGATTGGAACCATAATGGTACCTGGACGCAAATCTGGTAATTGCCGTTGGGAATACAATCTCATAGAGTGAATATCCCAGGAAAAATACCACAGAACCAGTCTCCATAATCAGCAATGATCCTTTCTGCAATGGAGCAAGAAACAGTATGGGCACTGATACGAGAATCACAGCAATTGATGAAACGGCCATGATGGTGGTGCGTTTCCCCTCAAATCTTCCTGCTATCATCACCGCTATTCCACCCCCTACAATGCCCGGTATGAATATTGGGAGCACGTAGTTATCCTGCAGGAGGACTGTGGTGGCAAAAACCTGAAAATAATAGAAGAACAGTATCATGAAGAATGATACAGAAAACCCTGCAATGGCAAGGGCAACAGATATCCTGTTTATGCCGTAAATTCCGGATAGTCTGTGCTTGGCCACTGTCTGCGACACCTTCAGTGGAATAACAGCACCAACTGCAGCAATCCCGAGGACAGCAGAAATGAGAAACAGATAATAAAACCCGATTGCGTATCCAAGCTCAGGTCCCAGAAGGAGTCCTATGAGAAATGCAATTCCAACCGGAATGCCCACAAGAGCCATGGCAGCATTCCTCTTCTCTTCCGGAACATTCTCCTGGACCATTGCTGTTGCAACTGATCCTATGGCACCTGCACCTGCAATAAACCTGCCCAGAATGAGCATAAATATTGAATGATCTGCAAATGTAAGCAGATTTCCGGCAATGAAGGGGATAAGCCCTATTATTATGGCGGCTTTCCTGCCTATCCTGTCTGACAGGATGCCGAAGAAGCTCTGGAAAATTGCAGATGCAAGGCCGTATGCACCAAATGCAAGTGCGATCAGGATGACAGAACTTGTAAGGCTGGCAGAATACACCTCAAGCACAGGCAGAATGAGGAAAATGCCAAGCATGCGGACAACTTCCATGAAACCAACGGCACCGATCAGCTGTCTGTCCTTTCTGTTTAAGCCTGCCATCATTTCATAGGGAATTATGGTATCATATTAAATCTGAATGATTCAAGCTTTTATACTTCTGACCCTGAAAGAAAACAGTTGAACTATTATTATTGCCAGGATTATCATCACGCCGCCAATGTACTGGAAACCTGTGAGGAATATGCCCAGAAGAATTGCCGATGAAAGTGCAGCTGTTATGGGCTCCATTGTTCCGGCCAGGGAGGCCTGTGTTGCAGTTATTTCCTGCATGCTGCGTATGTAAAGGCCGAAGGCCACTAGTGTGCCAAAAACTGCGACCAGAAGCACCAGTGTTACGACGGCCGGGAGCTCTTCCAGGCGGATTCCGGAGAAATATGAATAGCTGCTGTTCAGGCTGAAAATGATCGAGAAAGACCCGCCGATTATGAATGCCCATGTAATTACAGGAAGTGTCCCGTTCTGTCTTATGAGCGGACCAGACATAATTGTGTAAAGGGCTGCGGTCAGTGCCGACATCAAACCGAAGACTAATGCAAGCGGGCTGAGTATTATGGCGGCTGAATGGCTGGGAAAGCTGGTTGTGAGTTCAAACGTTCCGCCAAGCGCAAGAGCCAGAGACACAAGTATTCCCGCCGTAATGTTGATTCTCCTTCTTGCAACTTCATAAATCATCACAATGGGGAAGAACAGATACTGAAGCAGTGTGGCTGTAGGTGCATTGGAATAGCTTATGGTGGCAAGGTAGGTTATCTGGACACCGAAAAGTCCCGCCAGGGCAAAAATCAGGAAGCTGCCGGTGGACTTTCCTGGAAATGCAGGCCTGAGAACAGCAAGAGATATAACTCCGGCAAGTATCATTCTCAGTGAAACGAGAGTGGAGAAAGGCATGCGGTAGTCCCTGAAGAGGATTGATGATAATGTTCCGGAAAGCCCCCAGAGGGAAGCACCGATGATTGCCAGAAGTATTCCTTTTGCCTGAGCTCCTGGCATTTTTTCTCCGGGATTTCCCTCCATCCTTTGTGTAAAACAGCAGCGGCTATTAACTTTCCATGCTGCCACTTATCCCCTTCGAAAATTCCCACTGGGTGAATTTTATTATCTCAGTGTAATATGGTCTCAGGCAGATGAGGATCTATGACACAATGGCCAGGGCAAGGGTTGCACTTGATCTCCCGCCAGACAGGGTAGTACGGGTTTTTGTTTGCGGACCCACTGTGCAGGATAACTTCCACATAGGCCATGCCAGGACATATATCTTTTTCGATGCCCTTGTGAAATACCTGAGAAACTCTGGTCACAGGGTATTTTATCTGCAGAATATAACTGATATCGATGACAAAATTATAGATCGCGCGAACTCTGAAGGTGTCAGTTTTGATGTTATTTCCAGGCGCTATACCGATGAATTCCACAAAATAATGTCAATGCTCAGGGTAGACAGCGTCAATTTCTTTGCCCATGCAACTGATCACATACCAGAGATACTGGCTCAGATATCCATTCTCGTCCATAAGGGTATAGCGTATGAAACCGAAGACGGAGTGTATTTTGATATCTCAAAATTTCCCGAATACGGAAAGTTATGGGGGCAGAATCCTGATACCCTGCTGTCTTCTTCCGAGACATCGGGCACCAAGAGAAATCCTCGTGACTTTGCCATATGGAAGAAGCTTAAGCCCGGGGAACCCTACTGGGATTCACCATGGGGCAGGGGCAGGCCGGGGTGGCACATTGAGGACACAGCCATAACAGACAGATACTTCGGACCGGTTTATGATATACATGGAGGCGGAATGGACCTCATATTCCCACACCACGATGCAGAAATTGCAATTGAGCGGTCAATAAGCGGAAAAGATCGTCTTGCTGATTACTGGATCCACACCGGTATGATAAATGTGAATGACGAGAAAATGAGCAAATCCCTGAGAAATTTTGTCACAATAAGGGAAGTTCTAAAATCATACAGGGCAGAAGATCTCCGTTTTGCGCTTCTTAATGCAAACTTCAGCAGCTCACTTAATTATTCCGAATCCCTGCTCCAGGAGGCCAGAAGGAATGTGAGCCAGATATCGATCCTTTACAACAAGGTGCTCCTGAAACTTGGCGACAGGGCAAAATACAGGAAAGATTATGATCTTATTGCATCACTTGACTCAATTATACAGGACAACATGGATTTCCGCGGACTTTTCCGGGATGTAATACGCCTTGTGAGTTCCTGGAATGTCAGCCTGGAGAATCTTGGAACTGATGATCTGAATCAGATATACAGTGTTTTGAAATGGGTGGATTCATTCGCAGGGATCCTCCGGAGAGGATCGGCTGACATTACCGTTTCCGGAACTGTTAATCTTCTGCTGAATATAAGGAAGGAACTGAGGGCAATAAAGCAGTACCAGCTCGCAGATTCCATAAGAAGCAGGCTGCTGGAGATGGGAGTCTATATTGAGGATAACGGCAGTGACACTGCGTGGTGGATTAATTCAGCGGATGAAGGGGATAATTCATGAAGCGAGCTTATCTTGTGATTGATCTTGTGAATGATTTTGTCACTGGAAAATTCGGTTCCCGCACAGCTGTTGAAGTGGCAGAGAAGGCAGCGCGCTTTCTTTCCGGCCTGCCAGCCGGATCGGAGATTATATTCACACTTGACACCCATGTCAGGGATGATCCTGAATTTGCCGTCTGGGGGGAACATTGCCTGGCCGGTACACCCGGCTCCCGCCTTTATCCTGCCCTTGATGCCATCAGCGGATACAGAATCACGAAGAGACATTATGATGCCTTCTTCCAGACCGATCTTGACGGATATCTCAGGGCAAGGCATATCACGGACCTCGTAATATTTGGCATAAGCACAGATATCTGTGTGCTTCACACATGCGCCGGCGCGTTCTTTAACAACTATGGAGCTGTGTTGATCTCTGACCTGTGCACCGCAATTGACGAAAAACACCATAATGATGCCATGGAATTTATATCCCGAAATTATGGCTTCAGAATAACAACAAGTGATGAAATCAAAAGGGAACTGTGAAGGAATTATGTCAGGTTACAATATTGCAACGGAAAAAGAAATATCGGAAGGGCTGGCTTCAGACGTGTATTTTCAGAGAAGTCTCAGCGCATCGGGGGCTGATGTGAGCGACCGTGTGAAGGCGGAGGTTACAGTTTCCGGGCCACTCGACACATGGGTTAATTTCTCAGGGCTTGATGAGGTCATTCATCTTCTGAGAGGAAGAGATCTTGATGTCTATGCCATCCCAGAGGGGACAATACTTCCGCCACGTGATTCTACCGGAACACCAGTTCCATTTCTGAGAGTTGAGGGGCCATACTCAAGTTTTGGAAATCTTGAGACAGCCATACTTGGTTTTGTCTGCCAGGCATCGGGCATTTCAACCTATTCTGCTAAGATCAGAAAGGAACTTGGCGATACTCCATTCTTTTCATTTGGCATAAGGAGAATGCATCCAGCAATTTCCCCAATGATTGACAGATCAGCTTACATTGGGGGAGCAGACGGAGTTTCCGGAATACTCGGCGGAAGGATTACGGGAACAGATCCTGTAGGCACCATGCCTCACGCTCTCGCACTTCTGATGGGTGATGAGAAGGCATGGGACCTCACAGTAAAGGCATCCCCTCCTGGAAGGAAAACAGTTCTCATAGATACCTTCAGGGACGAGAAATTTGCAGCCATAGAGGCTGCGTCCAGAATACCCGATCTGAACTTCATCAGGGTTGACACTCCATCCTCAAGAAGGGGGAATTTTGCCGCGCTGATACGTGAAATAAGGTGGGAACTTGACCTGAGAGGATACGGCCATGTACGGATCATGGCCAGTGGAGGGCTCAGACTGGAGAACCTCAGGGAACTGAAGGAAGCAGGCGTTGACGCATTCGGCATAGGAACTTCAATATCGTCGGCGAAACCGTTTGATTTTGCAATGGACATAGTTGAGGTTAACGGCAAACCGCTCACCAAGAGAGGAAAATTTTCAGGTGCCAAACAGGTGGTCAGATGTGATCGCTGCTACAGCACCCTTGTTGAACCCTTAGGCCAGGAGGTTAAAACCTGCCAGTGCGGAGGCAATATGACCCCAGTTATGGAACAGTACCTGAAAGCCGGGGAACCTGTTGGAAAATATCCATCGCCTGCACAGATAAGAAAACACACGCTGCAGGAACTGGAAAAGCTGGAAAAAGTACCTCTGGCATAATTTTCCATGGATCAGTTATCTGTCCTGAAGAATGAAGTCTCTCAGGACCGCTGCACTGTTTTTCTCCTCCTCCTTTGATGCAAACAGGAACGTTACTCTGGGATGGCTGAATAAAGCATCCCTGAATTCCGCCAGACTGGAGTTCATTCTGAGCTCCTCCATGTATCTGTTTCTGAATTCAATCCACTTTTCCGGATCGTGTGAATACCACTTCCTCAGTTCTGCTGTAGGTGCAATGTCCCTGGCCCAGTAATCAACTCTGGCCCTCTCCCTGGTCATGCCCCTTGGCCAGAGCCGTTCAACCAGTACTCTGAAACCATCATCTCCGGCGTCATCATAGATTCGTTTGAGAGCTATCACGGGTTTCATCTGCTATGATTGCCTGAGAAATACCTAAACATTTCGGATTTCATGAGACCGCATCAGAAATGTCACTGATCAGGAAAAGTACCTGAATGTCATGGCAACTGACATGCATCTCCACCGTTCCTGAAGTAACTGTGACAATATGTATATCTCCGGGGTCCTCAATTTGACATAAGCTATACGCTCATTTGAAATAAATGGGTATAATAAACAGTTATGGCAATAGATCCAGTCTGTGGAATGAAGGTGAAGGAAGACACGCCACTGAAGAGCTCCTACAAAGGAAAAACGTACTATTTCTGCAACGAAACCTGCAGGGATACCTTCGAAAAGAATCCGCTGAAATATACCCGATGATGCTCTTTCGCTGATTCTGTTTTTCATTCAATGATTGTCCTACGATGACACTGATAAGTTGAGTTTCTGAACTGGGATTCAGGTCAGTGACAGGATAATGATTGCCGACTTCAGGGAGTATCCCGAAAAAATGGAATCAGGGAAATGCTGAGCCATACATTGTGGTCACCGGATTCACTGCCGGTTTGCATTATGATGGCAACGAACTCGTGATCCTGAGGAAATAGTTGAATGAATAATACATGTCAGTGACCTGACACTTTTATTTCTGGATCTGTCCAAGGCTTCCAAGCCTCCTTTTCATATCGCGCTCACAGTTTGGACAGCATACATAGTATGTTTTTCCATCGCCCCTTACAGAAATAGGTGTCCCCCGGATCACTGCATCACAGTAGTCGCAGTGCAGAGATGGATATCTTGGCGCAGGACTTCCAGGTTTCCTGTGTGTTACAATCTGCACTTCAAGAATGCCGGAATCATGCAGAGAAGCTAAGTTTTCAAGGTAAACAAGTACCAGTGATGTCCCGTCAATAAGATCGAATGCCTCAAGAACCAGATCGTCAGGAAGAACCGTACCGCTTCTCACATGTATGAGAGCCAGATCGTTCTGATCACTGCTTGATTCAACTGTAAATTTAATAATTTCACCGGATTCAACCATACCATCAACGATTTTTCTAGCTGTGATCCTGCTGATCCCGAGTTCAGCAGCAATATCAACTATACTCTTCCTGGAATCTTCCTTCAGCATCATAAGCACTCGCTGCTCAAGTTCCCGGAATTGTTTTTGCATGTTGCTTTATTTTATACGTTATATTATACATTGTGTTCTGAAACAGGTTAAAAGTAATGGCAGGATGGCAGAACATGGAGCATATGAAGGAGGCGATCTGATTGCCCACGGACCCAGTATGCGGAATGTTTGTCCCGGATAATTCCACTCTCACCCTGGAGAAAAATGGCAAAACATATTATTTCTGCTCCAGGGACTGCATGGAAAAATTCATGTCCCCTGAAGATCAGATCAGGAGGCTGAAAATGCGCCTTATTGTGGCATGGGTTTTCTCAATACCTGTCCTTCTGCTGACATATCTGATATCTTTTCCGGAAAAAGACTATATCCTTCTGACCCTCGCACTCCCTGTACAGTTCTATTCCGGGCTTGGATTTTACAGCGGTGCCTATCAGGCAATCCGCAACAGGATGGGAAACATGGACATACTTATTTCCATGGGGACACTTACTGCTTTCTTCTTCTCTCTCTTCATAACTTTTTTCAGGGGTATCATTCCCGGTTCAAACGTGTATTTCGATGCTTCTTCCTTCATAATCACCCTGATTCTTACTGGAAGCTTTGTGGAATCGGTAACAAAGAAATCTGCTGGGGATGCTGCTTCCAGACTGCTTGAAATAATGCCTAAAACTGCGCATGTGATGAAAGATGGCACCGTAATTGATGTTCCAGCAGACCAGGTGAAGCCAGGGGATAGAATAAGTATCCGTGCCGGTGAGGTAATACTGGCAGATGGCACTGTTGATAACGGATCAGGTGATGTTGACCCGTCTGCAATAACAGGGGAACAGGAACCCATAACAGTATTTCCGGGTGATCGCGTAATTTCAGGCATGCGGAACATGAATGGCTCCCTTACAGTTAGAGTTGAAAAGGCTGGACAGGATTCTACCATATCAAGAATTTATGAAATGCTTCAGGCAGCCTCGTCAGGGCGCGCTAAAATACAGAGGGTTGCGGATATTTTCTCAACATATTTTGTCCCGGTGGTATTGATTTCCGCAGCAATCTCTGCAACTACATGGGCACTGATCCTGCGTGGCACAGGCCTGGATATTTCCGTTCCTGTCCTTGCCTTCGTTTCTGTCGTGGTTATTGCATGTCCCTGTGCCATAGGGCTTGCTGCACCAATTGTTATGCTCATAGCCTCATCAAGGGCTTCATCGAGGGGTATACTGTTCAAAAATACCAGTGTCCTGGACAGGCTTTCCAGAACAACCATGGTGGTATTCGACAAAACTGGAACGGTCACAGAATCCGTGCCTTCAATAGCCAGAATTGAAACTAACAGTGACAGGGATAGGTTTCTCTCTCTTGCATTTGCTGTTGAATCACATTCCAACCACCCGGTGGCAAGAGCCATTGTGAAATATTGCAGAGAAAATGGCATACCAGAGTATGCCGCATCAGATGTGGTTGAAACGCCGGGATCAGGCATTCAGGGAAGAGTGGACCATCACGCTGTCAGCATTGAAAGGTCCACTGAAGCTGCAGGATCCGCAGTATCACTTTCGGTTGATGGATCTCCTGCCGGGACCATTTTCATGGAATATAAAATCCGTCCTGAGGTATCCGGTGTTGTGGAAAGACTCCGTGCCATGAATGTGAAGGTAGCCATGGTGTCAGGGGACAGAAGGAGCGCTGTAGAATCAGTTGCAATGAAGATCGGCATAGATAATTATCAGAGTGAATGCACTCCGGAGAGAAAAGCAGACATCATACGGAGTTATCAGGAGAAAGGAGAATTCGTTGCATTTGTTGGTGATGGAATAAACGACGCAATTGTGATGGAAACTTCTGATGCCGGCATTGCTGTGTCCAGTGCCTCGGATATTGCCATGGATGCGGGGGACCTGATCCTTGCCAGGGATGATCTAACCCTCGTTGTGGAAGCCATGGTTATGGCCCGGCTCTCAATGAGGAAGATCAGGCAGAATATCGGGTGGGCCATCGGATACAATTCCATTCTCATACCTGTGGCAGCCGGCATACTGGTACCGGCGTTTGGCCTTGGCATCTACTCATTTCTGCCAATGCTATCTGCACTCGCAATGGGATTCAGCTCTACAAGTGTGGTGCTGAACTCATTGCTGTTGAAGCATTCCTTCAGAATCACATCATTTGGCGGTTCTGAAGGACAGGCAGTAGCTTCCGGAGCGTGAGACACGGACTACTCTTCAGAATGTTTGCCGGAAAGACCGGCATGCCGCCGTGAATGAACAGTTCCCCCCTGAATGAATGCCAGATTGTTAAGTGCCTGATGGGTGGCATACCACATGACCGGAAGCATCACAAGCCATGCAATGATGGAGAATTCAGTCTGACCTGAGATGGTGAATGAGGGCCAGATCGCCTTCTGAAGCCTGTCCGTTATGTAAAAAATTGTAAGAGGAATCAGACTGAATATGACTGTGATGTACTCGTTGAACACATACCTGTCATTCTTATTCAGCAGTGAGTAGGCTGTGCCGAGAAGTACTCCACCGGCGAAACCTGAAACAGTCATTGCCCCGTAAATGGCTGGAGAATGAAAGGCAGCCTCCGTCATGAAGGGGAGGAACCATGCGACAGGGATAACTGTCCCCAGAAATGCTATTCCTGAACTGACCCGCCTGGAGGTCACCCCATAAGGGATTATGCGGAAAAGCTCAACCATGAAAATGTATCCGATAAGTACCATCAGCATGTTGGAGAGGAAGAAAAACAGTGCGGATTTCTGCCATGAGTAATATATGCCAATGGTGAATATTACAGGTACGGAAACCAGCATAAAGGCAACAAATGCAATCCGGGGTGTTTTCATGCCATTCCATTTATCCGGCATGAAGATCGTTGTGAAAAGTTTCCTTTTATAAAGCCTGGAAACCAGAATATACGTGCCAGCCAGCAGGGCTGCACTCACAAATATCATTGGAACAAGAATTTCATCTATCAGGAGTATACTCACAGCGGGCAGCAAGGCAATAAAACTCTCGCACTGGCAACTTAGTGCCCCTGTCAGTCCATAAACCGCAATCCCAACTCTGCTGGATAATGACCTGTGGCCGGTAAGGTAAGTGATTATCTCATGATAGTTTTCGGAAACCAGTGATGCTATTCCGAAGAAGAGGAGGAGTTCCACAGGGCTCAGTATCATGTTAATCCTTGTTGAGATAACCGTAACTCCGAATTTCTCCAGGAGCGGGACCTTAAGGCCAATGAGCACAAACATTGAGGATGTGCTCTCAATTGTTACTGGAAATCCTGGGGGTTGGTTGGCCGGCCCAATAATGTTTCCTATAACTACCATCAAGGCAAGTGTGATAAAAAAGGTGGGAACCCTGACCTTGAGGTCCCCTGTATCTTTTATGGACAAAACATAATAGATAAGAAATAGCACCAGGGATGGCAGAAGCATGAAAAACTGAGGAAATGCAATGAACGCAACAACCAGGAAAACCAGGAATACCAGCGTGAACGATGCCATGTAAAGGTGGAGTGGGCGCCACCATTTCAGAAATAAAGGCTGCAGAACATAAAAAAACGCCATGATCACAATAAGTACCAGAATCGAACCTGTTGCTGCAGTGTCAACGACCAGATCCCCAAGGCTGTATGCCATGAAAATAGAAATTATGAAAAGAGTAAAACTCAGGGCCAGTGCAAGCGCTTCCAGCTTACTCCTCTGATTCATCTGGATTCACCTGAAAAAAGTGAGCTGGTTGATCGGGCCATCATTCATGATAAATGGTAGCCCGGTACATTCTCAGAACAGCACCACCGATTAGCAGCAACACTCCGAGTCCAATTCCATAGAGAGATGTCTTGAACACAGTATCAGGATTTATTACCGATATTTCAAAGAGTATGAATATGGCTGAGGCCGTAAATCCAGAACCTGCGATTGTGTATGCATTCCTGCTCATTGGCCTGTATGCTTCTGAATGCTGCGTGAAGATACCCCTTGAAATAGCAATAACAACGGCAGCGGAAATTGCCGTAACCATTATTGTGAGTATCATTGCTATTGTGTAGAGCAGTGAAGGTGTTCTGATATCTGCCAGTATCAGCATACCAGATCCGAATGCAGACACCGCCATTATGGCCATTGTGGCGAAAGCCCATGGGGCGTTCCTGACATGTATTTTCTCCTTCTTCATGGCATCCGCTATGACCCAGGTCAGTGTTATTATGGCGATCCCGGGCAAAAAGAAGAAGAGCGCAACCTTCCAGTTGGCTATTGCCACACCAGGAGTCAGTGCACCCCACAGTGAAAGGCTGGCCAGATAGACTGTGCCAAGAATGGCAAATGAAACTGTAACAGGTCGGTCTCTCATTTTAAGCGAACTGCTTTTGTCCACATATGGGAGGATCAGGAGGTAGACCAGAGGCATTCCTGCAAATACCACTGTGGCCCAGAATGGTGTCAGAGACTGTGCAAATTGAAAATCAAGCTCCTTGTAAACAAACAGGAGGAACCATGGAGGGTATGCCGGAACGCTTGCAGCAAGCGGACTTGTGGGGGATACCTGCGGGAATGGTGAAAACAGAGGCGGAACCCCCGGAAGCAGTGCAAGGACAGACGGTATTATCACGATAATCCCAAATGTCAGAAGCATCAGCTGGATCATATAAACCAGGTTGTAGGGATACCATGGCTTGTAGCTACCATCATCATGGTCAATTGCCGGAGCCTTATATCCGCTTTCCTCCCTCTTTGGCATTATGGTGTTGTATTCCGCCATGAAGAAATGTGCAGCAAAAATGAGGCCTATTATTGCAACAAGGATGATATGCCACGCGAGCATCCTTGAAAATAATGAAAGCTGGGTGCCGTTTCCGAAGAAAATTCCCAGTATCCAGTTCCCTATTACAGGGAATCCGCCGGCAATTCCTCTTCCAACATCTGTAGCATCAGCGGAGAGCACATCGCCGCTCATGGAATAGCCGAAAAACCCTGCCCCAAGTGTGGTGATCAGGAGAAGAACTCCTGTGAGCCACTGACTTTCTCTGGGATGCTTGTATGCACCTTCATAGAGATTTCTGAGGAGATGTATGTATACCAGTACCACCATTGCATATGCACCATAGAGATGGGTGGTAAGGATGAACGATCCAAATGGAGTGCTGGATAGAAATGCCTCTGTGCTTGCGTACGCGTTGGATGGCTCATAATAAAGCAGAAGGATGAGGCCAGTGATGACTTCGTAAATAAATGCAAACATCACCATGGCACCGGTCCAGAACCACCCGCCACCCCTGGTTCTCATGTAATCAGGAACCTTGCGTGG
>JAVYSG010000019.1:19049-20370 GCA_038729325.1 Thermoplasmataceae archaeon
TCATTCTGAAGCGGATAGTCGAACAGCACAATGGTTGAATTGTTGACAATAAGGTCATTCGTGCCGATGGGTTTTCCGCTCTGGGAATACAATAGCAATGTCGGGAATGCGCTGAATGCTGCGGTTATTGGAGGACTGACATTCTCAAGAACACCCCTCAATGCACCTATTCCTCCCGCAGCAATTGCTGCCACGCCAAGGAATTTGAAGAAATTTCTTCGATCCTTGTTCTCCGGCTCGTCTCCATTGTTTTTTTCATTCATTGGATTTCACCGGACAATTATGAGACGGATATTGTGCCCATCATCCACCCAGCAGTTGCCATTGCGCCATCCCATCCGGAGGGGCCAGTTCCACACGGTGCGTAACACTGCCAGCTGAAGGTCCCGGTCTGGTTGATATAAAATGATGCGTGTGTTACAGTTCCCCCATTGAATCCTGCCCAGGAAGGTATGTTGACCAGCACACTTGGTCCGTTAAGGATTGTGAATGTGTGTGTTACAAGATAACCACCTGAGCTGGCGTTCCCAACCCATGGAAGGGATTTGACAGCCCAGCCGGTGCCATGATTTATTGAAATTCCGTTTGTAACGTTACTGCTAAATGTCGCGTTTTCTGCGGCTGCAGTTCCGTTATATATGTATTCCACTCCACCAACCGTTCCTGTGACATTTGCAAAGTAAGAGTTATTCTGGATCAATACGCCCTGATCATTCTGAGCAGCACCAGTATCAGTGGTGTTTGCAGTTGCATTGCCCAGTCCTGGTGAAACGCCACTGTCATAATCAATTATGGTCAGTGATATCAACTGGTGGCTGGGAAGCGTAATGCTGGCAGATGATCCGAGAGTCCCATTTGGTTCCAGGACAAAGTAAGCAGGCTGTCCATGGTGGTTTGGATGGATGCTATCGTTGTACCAGTTGCTAGGTGTAATTACCAGGGTCAGAGAACTTGAAGGTGCGGCGCTTACTGCGTGAACACCTGAAACGCTATCATAATAAGCAGCTCCGATTCCTATCCCTGCAACTACTACAATTACTGCAATTATCGTGTAGAATGTCTTTTCAGCAGACATGAACTGGAAAAAAAAATGAACTATATGAAGATGCGCCCTTACCAGTTAGGCACATGTTTAACGCTGACCGGATTCGACAATGTTTCCTGAATTGATTATTGACCAGACTTTTGCTTCCGTTATGTTTCCCTGTGTTGCCAGAGAGTGCACCGGAGATATGTTAAGGTTGAAGGTAGAATCTATTGCAGACCAGTTCACCTGAAAAACAATAGCCCAGCTGGACGGAGATGTGTAGTTGAAATATAC
>JAVYSG010000020.1:0-4982 GCA_038729325.1 Thermoplasmataceae archaeon
CCCACCAATATGCCTGTTGTATTCCTGAACTGCGGGTTGAAATGATTTCCAAGGGCGTATTCAAGAGAACCCGCTGCAAAAACAGATATGCTTGGAGATACCGGGTGCGATGATTCTGAGATATAATAACCGGCAAAGCCGCCAACTAGCAATCCAGCCACAAGGATTACTGAAACGGTTATTGCAAAACGTGACTTTTCCATTACCAACTATAACCTGAAAATATAAATCCCTTAGGAAGAAATAATGAGGGAATGGCTTGAGAACCCCTGGAATCCCATATCAAACATCAACTGAAAGTTCCTTCATGACCTCAGTGGAAGGCTTCCCGTCAGCATCAATGCCAACCTCCTGGAGGTATTCATCCACCATGGAGCGGTAGTCTACGGTCACGCTGGCGGTAGGGCCCGCAGTAAGAGGTGGTTCTCCAACCATCCTGGATGGTGGTACAATCTTTCTTGGATTGATTCCCTCCCTGTAGTTGAAGAGATGCCTCAGCAGCTGTATTCTCTTCCCCATGGCCATGATCTCATCCTCAGAGACATCCCATCCCATGATGGCCTTGAAGAGTTTGTAGTATGGGTATGTGTTTGGCCATACGGAAGTTGAGAAAAGACACATTCCTGTTGCGTTAAGTACCTGCGCGCCATATACGGAAAGTGCCTGCATCTTCCCCTTTCCGTGGTATGAGTATCTGTTGATCTTTTCCCTGGGAAAACTGTATTTGAATGGCAGTGTCATGGTGCCACCCTCGTCGAATCCCAGCCCACCGGCAGTATGCCTTCCGGGGGTTGGGTCAGCAATATACGTTGTGGCGAGGCTTGGAAGCAGCCTGGGATCATGCATTGGGAGATCCTGGCCCCCAACATGCATGGCGAATTTCTCGCTGCCCTTCCCGAATTTCTGGGCAGCATATTTTGCACCCATTCCAAGTACTGAACCAATACCCTCACCTCTGCCGATCATTCCAGTTAACTTCACCATTGCATCTGCATTTCCGAAACCAATTTTGAATCCCACGTCCTTCTCGGTTATTATGCCTCTTTCGAAGCATTCATTTGCAAAGGCTATGACTGCACCCACTGAGATTATGTCCATTCCTGCCCTGTTGCACATCTCAAAGGCCATGGCCATGGCATCCAGATCTGTGTTGAGGTTGAGTCCTCCAAAGGAACCGGTCCCCTCGTATTCCAGCCTGTGGCCATCAATTTCGCCGAAACGCGTCTTCCTCCTGATGTGCCCGCCACATGCAAGAGTGCACTGTGCACATCCGTAGGATTTCAGCTTGTCCTTTGCAATCTCCTCACCGCTGATCCTTCTGGCGTTGTCAGCTCCGTAGTCTATTATGCCAACTCCGGCCCAGTTCTTTATGGGGGTATCTCCATTGAGGTGTGAGGATTCTGTGCCGGCCGTGGTCCCATAGAGTTGCCATGGCCTGGCGAGATCTATGTTCTTCCTGAATTCTATCTGAATCTCCTTTATGGTCTCCATGAGCAGTGCCTGGTCGAACGGCTTAAAGGTGGGTTTACCTCTTACTATGAGACCTTTCAGTCTCTTTGATCCCATCACTGCTCCGAGCCCGGATCTGCCAGCTGCCCTGCCGTAATCATTCATAAGTGAGGCAACAAGCAGTTTTTTCTCCCCCGGTACACCTATCACAAGTGCCTGTCCCTTCGGTTCAATTTTCTTGAGTTCATCCTCTGTTTCGTATGCGTCCTTTCCCCAGAGCCCTGAAGCATCCTCTATGGATGCCCTGCCATCGGTTATCTTCAGGTAAACAGGCTTTGACGAGATACCACGTATAAATACAGCATCATAGCCGGAGTTTTTCAGTTCCGGGCCGAATTTGCCCCCGCAGTCGGCATCTCCCCATCCGCCGGTCATGGGAGACTTTGCAACAACCTGAAACCTGCCACCCAGTGGGACCGAATGGCTATTGAATATTCCAGTGGTGATCCCAAGGATATTTTCTTCACCAAGAGGATCTGCTCCTGGCTTCATATCTCTGTTCAGTATATACGCTCCCAGACCGTACCCGGTCAGGTATTTCCTGTATATTTCCTCCGGGATTTTCTCCTCCCTGATGCTACCTTTTGTAAGGTCAACATGCAGAATTCTGCCATTCACACCATACATAAATTTATCATGGCTTCTTTCTATTATAGGTTTATCTTTGTTGGCTGGAATAGTACACCAAAACGCCGGTCACAGGTGGCATCATCATGGATGAGCGAAATGTGCATACATTCAGCAATTTTGCTCAGAATTACGCATTTTTACTCACGATAATATTTATAATTTTTGTCAATTGATAGAAACATGTCAATGGTAGGATTTGACAGATTCCTATTTGCCTTTACAATAGGATCGCATATCATATTTGTATCAATGAGCATAGCGCTGATTCTCCTGATCTCGATACTTGAGTTCCTTTACTTAAGGAAGAGAAATGATTATCATCTTGCGCTCATAAGACGGCTTAAGAAGGTATTTGTCATATCATTCGGTGTAGGAACTGCATCTGGAATAGTGGTTGCAGTGGAACTGGTGAATCTTTTTCCCGGTTTCATGACACTTGTTTCTGAAACCGGAATAATAGGCGCCTTTTATGCAGAGATATTTGCATTCTTCCTTGAGACAATCAGTCTTGTAATTTATGTTTATTTTGAGGGGATATTCAAGTGGAAATATACCAACCTGACACTGTCAGTTGTGGTTGCATTCGGAACGCTTCTCTCTGGCGTGTTCATAACTATGGTCAATGCCTGGATGAACACTCCAAATGGGTTCAACATATCCAACTACCTGGCAACCGGAAAGGTTACCGGTGTACTCCCGTGGGCGACATTCGCAACCCCGTCAACCTTTGCGGAGATTGCTCATGTCCTGACCGCAACAGTGTTTGCCGGGGTCATGCTCATAGGATCATTTTTCGCTTACAAATACCTGAGGGCGAAAACCCCTGAAGAGAAAGGAATGTTCCGCTCAATACTCAGGATTATCAGCGGTGTATCCATAATAGATATCCTGCTGGTTGGTGCATCAGGATCAAATGAAATGTCAACGTTATTGCAGTATCAACCATTAAAATATGCCGCGATGGATCTGAATCCCACGCCAGGAACAGGTTTCTCAGAGAGGCTGTTTGGATACATTTACAACGGGCATATACTGGATTCCATACAGATTCCAGGACTGCAGGCTTTTCTGGCTAAACTGGAGACAGGAATAACAACACTTCCGGGTCTTTCGCAGTTTCCTTCCAGTGACTGGCCTCCGTTGATGATACACACGACATTTGATATAATGGTTGTAGGAGGATTGTTCCTGGGGCTCTTTCTCTTCATTACATTCCTGTTCTATGTGCTCAGGAAAGATTATGTTAAGAACAGATATATGATGTATTTCCAGATATTCTTCGGTTTCTTCGCACTCCTGGTCTATGAAATTGGATGGGTAACTGACGAGGTGGGAAGGCAGCCATGGATAGTATATAACGTGATGAAGGTATATCAGGCCTCAAATTACTCAACAGGACTGCTGGTTCCCGGATACTTCATCATAGCATTCTACCTTGTGCTCGTACCAACAACATTCTATTTCTTCGCTAGAGTATTCAATTCAAACCCTGCCAGTGAGGACATGAAGCCGGCAACAGAAGGGGGTGTTAATTATTAACATTCTATTTGGGATTAATTTTGCTGTTTTTGCGGTTTTCGCTGTGCTTGTCATAACTGAAATGATGGGCAGTGTCCTGATGCTTGTTGCATGGGATGCAGTTAAGGGAAAAGTGCTCGACTACGTTGTTCCAGTATGGGAAGTGACCGGTACCTTTGGAGCTTTCTGGGTCGTGACTTCTGACTTTGCTTACCCAAGCATACTCATACCTCTGGCAAGCATATTCTCTGCTGCAATTGCCATATTCCTCATACTATTCGTAGCCAGAAATTCCACCATAGTGTTCGCTGAATTTATAAAGAAGAAAGGATGGCTTGATGAAAGGAAGCTTTATACTGGATATTCCCTGTCAACTTTGCTTCTGGGTCTTGTTGTACTGGTTATAATAACGGGTATAATAGGAGGGAATGGCATTGATCTGAGCAAGCTCACGTTCAGTGTATCCGCTTGGGCAGGTAATGCTGCCTCATGGCTTTTCATCATCGGTGCGCTTCTGATTGCCGTTGGCCTTGCTCCTGTGTTTTACGATCTGGCACCTCTCAAAAAGCTGGTAGTTCCATTTACCATTATTGGCCTGGTGGTTTCGGTAGTTTCACTGGATCTGTTCAAACATGGTTCTCTTCCACTCCTTGTGATCATTCCAATCATTCTGGCACTTCTCGTGCCGGTGCTGTACTATGTTCCAAACACAGTGAAGATCGTAACAAACAAGGTATTTTTCATAGCATGGGCTTCGGCTGATATCTTTTCCCTTGAATTCATGGTGTATCCCACTGCATTTGGGGGGAGCATTAATGTAAACAGCTTAATTTCAACAGGCCCCATGGCATCTGCTTATGTTGCAATCACTGTGGTTGGTCTCGTGATTCTTGCGGTACTTATTGCACTCTACTCAATAGCGGTGCGCAGGAAGTCAGCCTTGGCTGTAAAGACGGCAAGCTCTCCTTAAAAATCAATTTTTTTTTAAAATTTCTGACAGCATTTTCTGCCCATCTTTTTGAAGCGCTCAGGTAGTTCTATATTAAGAAAACAAACCACTCAGTTAGTTTTGTGAAGCCGGCTCTGTTTGAATCCAAGCAAACAGCAAATTTGCCATTGAAAGCAATAGAGTTTATGCAGGTTGTTCCTGTTTCTGAACTCATTCTGGGATACAATTTCATAAAAACTTTCAATCAAGAATTTTTACAGTCTTGTTTGGCGATCTTAATCCCCGGATTATCTTTATTTTTGAAGGATCCACACTGAAATGAGTGGACAGTTGCTTTATGACATCGGCATTGGCTCTGCCATTTTCTCTTGGTTCA
>JAVYSG010000020.1:5082-19840 GCA_038729325.1 Thermoplasmataceae archaeon
ATTTGTGGCCTTTTGTCCGGTTTTAGAATTTCTTGAAATGAGAACGTATGTTCCGCTGCGATCAATGATACAGCGATGGCAAATGCAGCTATTTTCGTTGCTCATCATGATTCTGCCCATAATTTCATGAAATACTTGCAGATACGTGCTTCTGCTGGAATAAAGACCGCGTTTGAATGGCATTAGATAGGTATAGAATGCTGGTTCAGTGATAAATCATGGCCTAGGAATAGAATTAAGGTGTTAAGTGTGCAACCTGGCATTTAGTTCTGTTTTAAATATGACGATATTATTTTTTTTTCTGCCCGCCTGAGGATCTCTGCAAGCGTTACATAGGAAACGTTCAACCGCTTTGAAAGTCCTTCAAGGTTGATCTTCTTTGGATAATCAAAAAATCCGAGGTCAAGCGCTGTTCTAACTACAAATTCCTGTCTGGATGTTATCTCCTTTTTCCTGCTCAGGTTCTGTTTCTTAACAAGTTTAAATTTCACCCCATCGGCTTCCAGTCTCTCGAGAAATCCTGAAACTGTATCTTCATCCGGGGCCAGCCAGCGCATTATCACGTCTCCATTTCTGTTTGTGTGTGCGTCCATGAGAAATATATCCCAATCTGGCATTGTTTTGCAAACAGCACATTTGTCAGCGTCAACTATGGCAGTCGTGTGGCTCTCGTCAATTTTCACCATGCTGTTTTTACGATCTCCCAGGAGCTTGTACATTTCCATCTGCGAACCGTCAGCTGCATCAGGTGGAATAAAAAAATCAATCAGGTCCTTGACACCCTCCTCGCTTTTACGTATATCCCTGATCTTAATGATTGCTGAATGCCTTTCAACTATGGCCTTGATCCAGGTCAGGGGGGATTCGAATTCCAGTTCAGCCTCTATCAAGGATATCATCTTATTATTGACCCTTATTATTTAAATATGATGTAACATAATAATGTGATCGTATGCTCAAGGGCCCTTAATATGAAAAAATGATGAAAGCATTATTCTCTTAAAATTATAGCATGGATTATGCATCACGCCAGGAGTCAAGAAAATTATGGAAAATAAAAACTCAGATCACATTTGAAATGGTATCTTTATTTATTATATTTCCAGCCAGTGCCTGTATCACACTGAATTCGGGATACTGTCCATAATCATACGATGAAAATATATCACCCGGAAATGTCGAAGAAAATAGACCCCTAAAGATATAACCGCAATGGTCAAATAGTAAAGAAGGCATATGCAGTCTTGTGAATCTGAGCGGAGATTCGAATACAGATCTGAACGATCTCCTCTATGTTATTGAAATGAGGTTTGGGCACATTGAATCTGACATACTGAACAAGATTCTGGTTCTCAGAGAGCCATCCATAATTAACAGGCTTATTCTCGTGGCCGCCAACTGCAATTCGATTAAAACGCTGGAGGAGGAGATCGATAAAGGCGACTCATTCAAAATAACTGGAAAGAGATACGACCCGCTGTCTGGTGAGTAAATGACTGAAACAATCAGGGAATCGGCGAAGTTGAATAAGAAGACAAAACAGAGTAACAAATGGCTGCATTATGATCCAAGACCAAGAGACTGGGAGAAGATTTATCGCAACAGATGGGACTACAGTAATGTAGTGAGGTCTACCCATGGGGTCAACTGTACAGGATCCTGCAGCTGGAAAGTCTACGTAAAAGATGGGATAATAACCTGGGAAACACAGGCAACTGATTATCCTTCAAATGGGTATAATTTTCCTGAGTATGAGCCCAGAGGGTGTCCCAGAGGCGCTACATTTTCCTGGTATACATACAGCCCAATGAGAGTGAAATACCCATACATAAGAGGCGAACTGCTGAAACTGTGGAGACAGGAGTTAAATGAGACAGATAATCCTGTTGAAGCATGGGAAAAACTCACAGCTGACCCAGATAAAAGAGAAAAATACGTTCATGCAAGAGGGAAAGGAGGGCTTGTGCGAAGCTCCTGGGATGAAGTATCACAGATAATATCTGCATCCCTGATATCGACCATCAAAAAATATGGGCCGGACAGGATAGCTGGTTTTACACCCATTCCGGCAATGTCCATGGTAAGTTATGCCTCCGGTTCAAGATTTTTATCCCTTATTGGGGGTAGTATGCTCAGTTTCTACGACTGGTACGCCGATCTGCCAGCTGCATCTCCACAGATATGGGGTGAACAGACAGATGTGCCAGAAAGCGCTGACTGGTATAATTCCAAATACTTTATCATTTGGGGTACAAACTTACCAATGACGAGAACTCCTGACGCCCATTTCATGGTCGAGGCCAGATACAATGGCACCAAGGTAGTTGGAGTGAGCCCGGATTACGCGGAATATATAAAATTTGCAGATGTATGGCTTCCGGCCAAAGCTGGTACTGATGCCGCACTGGCACTGTCAATGGCCCACGTTATTGTAAAAGAATTTTACGTCGACAGGCAGGAGCCTTATTTCATAAGCTATTCAAAAAAATACACCGATTTACCGTTTCTGGTGATACTGGACAGGAATGGAGATTCATACATGTCTGGTCGATTTCTCCGTGCCAGTGATATAGGTTCCACTGAAGACAAAGCCCAATGGAAAACTGTCATGTGGGACAAACAGACCGGAATGCCTGCAATACCTCTCGGAAGCGTTGGGTACAGGTGGGACAACTCATCTAAATGGAATCTAAAGCTTGAAACCAGAGATGGACATCCAATAGATCCTGTTCTGACATTTCTTGGAACAGAAGATTTGATGGCAAAGGTTCAGTTCCCGGACTTTACAGAAGAGACAGGAAAGATTTCATTCAGGAACATACCTGCCAAGACATTGAAATTACCCGATGGCAGAGAGGTGATAATAACAACAGTATTCGATCTTTTTGCAGGTAATCTTGGTGTTCCGAGAAATATTGATGGCGATAAGGAACTGAATTATGATTCCAATACTGCCTACACTCCGGCATGGCAGGAAAAGATAACTGGTGTGGACAGGAGACTTGCAATAAAAGTTGCAAGAGAATTTGCTGAAAACGCGGCACTGACACACGGGAAATCAATGATTGCAATGGGTGCCGGGACAAATCACTGGTATAATAGCGATGTCATTTACAGGAGTATAATAAGCCTGGTATTGCTCACCGGCAGCCAGGGGGTTAACGGCGGAGGCTGGGCGCATTATGTTGGCCAGGAAAAGGTGAGGCCTTTCGAGGGCTGGAATAATATCGCATTTGCTTCGGACTGGTACCCTGCTTCCAGACTGCAGAACGGAACATCATTTTTCTACCTTTCTTCGGATCAATTCAGATTTGAGCAAAAAACAAATCCTCTGGCACTGACACCCTTTAAGGGTGACTATACAGACAAACACCCCGCGGATCTTATTTCAATGGCAGTAAGACTCGGCTGGCAGTCAAGCTATCCACAGTTCAACAAAAACCCGCTGGATCTGGCCCGGCAGGCTCTTTCGGCAGGTTGCAGTAATGATGCCGAGATATCAGATCATATCATATCGGAGGTTATGAAAGGCGACCTCAAATTTTCTGCTGAAGATCCGGATAACCCGATCAATTTCCCAAGAATTCTTTTCAACTGGAGATCCAACCTGCTGGGTACGCAGGGGAAGGGACATGAATATATCATAAAGTATCTCCTTGGAACCGGTGGTCATCCTCTGGGGAAACCAGAGGAAAGCTGGAAACCTGAAGAAATCAAGCTCTCTGAAAATATACCGGAAGGAAAACTGGACCTCGTGGTCGATCTTGATTTCAGGATGTCAGGATCTGCGCTATATTCGGATATAGTACTTCCGTCAGCCACGTGGTATGAGAAATTTGATATCAGCAGCACAGACATGCACCCTTTTATCCACCCTTTCAACGCTGCAATTTCACCACCATGGGAAACCATGTCTGACTGGGAGTCCTTCAAGTACATTGCAAAAACATTTTCCAGTATGGCTGAAAAGTATCTCCCGGATGGCGACGACCTTATGATTAACTCTATGCAGCATGATACTCCTGGTGAAATATCACAGCCTTTTGGGGTTATCGATGATTTTAAAAGAACTGGAAAGAAGCCAAAAGGTGGAGTTAACTTCCCCCTGGTAACCATCCTGAAGAGGGATTATGCACATACATACGACATGATGGTTACCCTTGGTCCTCTTGAAAGAGAGAGGATTGCTGCGAAAGGTGTTGTTATAAGTGGTAAAAACGCATATGATGAACTTTTGAAAAAAGTACCCAAATACAACAAGCCCGGACCGGCGATGGGACTTGCCATGATGGCGGATGAAAGACAGGTAGCAGAATCAATAATGACAATATCCGGCGCTACAAACGGGAAGCGGGCCAGAGAAGAATGGGGCTTCATGGAGAAGAGAACCGGCTTGGAACTGGTGGATTCATTCCATGGAGATGAGGAAATAAACTATAGTTTTGATGATCTGGTTGCGCAACCCAGAAGAGCTATAACTTCACCGGTGTGGAGCGGCACTGAAAAAGGGGGCCGCCAGTATTCACCATTTGTGGTAAACATAGAGCATGATATACCCTGGAGAACTCTCACAGGTAGACAGGCTTTTTATCTGGATCATGAGCTGATCATACAAATGGCAGAGGCACTTCCGGTTTATAAACCACCCCTTGGAATTGCATTTTATACCAATCCAGAGGACGGAAGGCGGCTTGCTGACGGCAAAAACATTACGGTGAGATACTTAACGCCGCATCAGAAGTGGGGGATTCACTCTACATATTCAGATACACCGACCATGCTGACGCTGTTCAGAGGCGGTCAGTATATATGGATAAATGAGGAAGACGCACGTGAGATAGACGTAAAAGACAATGACTGGGTAGAAATTTACAACATGAACGGAGTAATTGTAGCGCGAGCGGTAACGACATACAGGATACAGAGAGGGGATGCATTCATGTACCACGGCCAGGACAGGACGATAGGCGTTCCAGGTAGCAGCATAACAAAGGATAGAGGGGGAAACAACAACAGCGTAACAAGAATCATTCCAAAGGCGACGCATCTGATCGGTGGTTATGGGCAGCTATCGTATTCCTTTAATTATTATGGCCCCACGGGACATCAGCGCGATGCATATGCATTCATAAGGAAGCTTAAGGAGGTGAACTGGCTTGAAAGTTAAGGCGCAGATAGCCATGGTCATGAATCTGGATAAGTGCATTGGCTGCCACACCTGCAGCGTAACCTGTAAGAACGTTTGGACCAACAGGCCAGGCGCGGAATACATGTGGTTCAATAACGTGGAAACCAGACCTGGGCCAGGTTATCCAACGAAGTGGGAGGATCAGGGTAAATATAAGGGAGGATGGGTGCTCCATAATGGAAAATTACGCCTGAGGTCAGGAGGATCGCTTCAGAGACTCCTGAATATATTTTACAACCCTGACCTTCCAACAATAGATGACTACTATGAGCCGTGGGGCTATACCTATTCCAATCTTATTGATAGCAAGGAAAAAGAGCATCAACCCGTTGCTCGACCGTATTCCCTCATATCTGGAGAATTCATAGATAAACCGGTGTGGGGTCCGAACTGGAACGACGACCTGGCTGGCGGCGAAGAGACATCATCAATGGACCCGAACTTAGAGCATATGCAGGAACACATCAGATTCCAGTATGAAAATTCATTTATGATGTACATGCCGAGAATATGTGAACACTGTCTGAATCCTGCCTGCGTAGCGGCCTGTCCAGCCGGTGCAATCTACAAGAGGGAAGAGGACGGAATCGTGCTGGTGGATCAGGATTCCTGCCGCGGATGGAGGTTCTGCGTTACGGCATGTCCATACAAGAAGGTATATTATAACTGGAATACGCATAAATCAGAAAAGTGCACGTTCTGTTATCCAAGAATTGAAGCCGGACTTCCCACGGTATGCTCCGAAACATGCGTGGGCAGAATCAGATATCTTGGTCCCATATTCTACGATTCAGACAGGATAGAGGAAATGGCTTCAAAAAAGGATCCCAAAGATCTGTATGAATCTCAACTGTCAATTTTCCTGGACCCATTTGATCCTGAAGTAATAGAAAACGCTAGAAAAGAAGGAATAAATGATTCCTGGGTTAAGGCTGCCCAAAATTCTCCTGTTTATAAGATGGCTGTTAAGTGGAAAGTTGCTCTCCCGCTTCATCCCGAATTCCGCACACTTCCAATGGTGTGGTATGTCCCACCTCTCAGTCCAATTTTGCATACACTTGAGGATGAATCCAGCATTCCTGGTGATGCATACATACCACTTGTGGACTCAATGAGAATTCCAATGGAATATCTTGCATCTATTCTGTCCGCAGGTGATACGGGCGTTATCAGAAGTGTTTTACTAAAAATGTGCACCATGCGATCATACATGAGAAATCTCAACCTGAAAGGATCCGGAAACTCTGAACTTCTGAAGGAAACAGGCCTCACAGAGGCTGATGTTGTTGAAATGGCAAGGATGTTCGGTGTTTCAAAGTAT
Organism: Thermoplasmataceae archaeon; assembly: GCA_038729325.1. GTDB lineage: Archaea > Thermoplasmatota > Thermoplasmata > Thermoplasmatales > Thermoplasmataceae > UBA509. Next base: position 11,592 of record JAVYSG010000020.1, read on the forward strand.
GAAGAAAGATTTGTAATACCTACTGGACGAAGAGAGGTTATGGATGATGCATCGTTTATTCAGGGGTCATGCAGTCTTGAGGGGATCGCACCGGAAGAGGGGCTGATTGTTCCAAAGCTTAAGGGTGGTGGTAAGTTTTGACGGACTTTGAACCTGATCTGCTGAATGCATGTGCCATAATTCTTGATTACCCGGATTTTAAAACTGTTGAAGCCGAAATTTCAGCTATAAATGAGCAGTACAAAGGAGAAAATAATTCTGTAAATGGTTTTCTGGATTATCTTAAGGGAAAGGATATAATTGATCTGCAATCAGAATATGTTGATACATTTGATCTTTCTTCAACCCCTCTCTTTCTCACAGCCTGGGAATTTGGTGACAGCAGGAATCGTGGCCCTGAATTAATGAAACTCAAGAAGATGATAGAATCCAATGGTTTCAGGATAAGGAAAGGTCAGATTCCAGATTATATTCCACTTCTCCTTTCCTTTGTTTCTGCAATGGGGCCAGAAAACATCCCCGACGATTTTGAATCGAGGCTGCACAGGTATTTTGAAACTCTCAGTACCAAGCTTCACAATACTATTTACGGTTCAATCTTCTTAATGCTTTCAGATATTTTTCAGAAGAGAATGCCACTACCTGAGATAAAGCCAGAGAAAGCCGACTCAGGTGAAATGCCATTCCCGTTAAGATATAACGGAGAGGAATACTGATGGTCAACTTCCTTTCACAGCTTGCCTGGGTAATATATCCTTACCTTTCATTCTCTCTAATGATAATTGGCGTTGTTTACAGATTCAGAAACAGGCCGCTTACCATAACATCCAAGTCCAGTGAACTCCTGGAGAGGCGAAACCTTGCCTGGGGTTCAAGGGCATTCCACTATGGAATTATATTCGTTATACTGGGCCACTTCGCAGGTCTTTTTGTTCCTCTGTCATTCCTGCACAGTATCGGAGTATCAGATTATATGAATTTCATTGTATCTGTTCTTGCAGGAGGTGTATTTGGCATCATGGCATGGCTTGGACTTGCCATACTCATAGGGAGGAGACTGTTCATCAAGAGAGTGCGGGTTACCTCGAATTTTGCGGATACATACGTTCTCATCCTTCTTCTTGTCATAATGTCCTTTGGCCTGTCCCTGACCTTAGGATACGACCCAATATACGGATCACTTGCATATAACACTGCAATGTCAAACATAAGCCAGTGGATAACTGGATTCTTTTTGTTTCATCCAGATGCGGCATATATGAACACAGTTCCACTTATTTTCAAGATTCACATACTTATTTCATTTCTGCTTTATCCCTCCATCCCGTTCACAAGACTCACGCACATATTCACAACACCTGTCCGTTATCTGTACAGGAAGCCAATTGTTTTCAGAAGCATAGAGGGCCAGAACACCAACAGTGAAGCAATTAATACACTGAGATTCAAATGACAGCAGAACACGTCTTCAGGAAGCAGTGGAATCATGTGGCTATGGATCTGCTTCCTGCTTACTTCGCAATGGTCATGGCTACCGGAATAGTCTCCATAGCATCCGCCCTGTATGGACTGGCTCAATTTGCGCATGTCCTGTTTTATATCGACCTGTTGGCTTACATAATCCTCTGGATATTTTCCGCAGAAAGGTTGCTGTTTTTCAGAAACAGGTATGCTAAAGATCTGCAGGATCATGCGAGGGGGCCTGGATTTTTCACCGTTGTAGCTGGAACAAATACACTGGGATCTGTTTTTGTGGTGGTCATGAAGAATGATACAATCGCATTTTTCCTCTGGATAATTGGCTTCGCGCTATGGTTATTCTATCAGTATTATATATTTACTGCACTATCTATAAGCAAGTCAAAACCACTGGTTGAGAAGGGTATCAATGGTACATGGCTGGTGGCAATAGTTTCCACACAATCAGTGGCAGTGCTGGCCGCTCAGTTATCACATCTGCACCAGTGGATGTTCCTTCTTTCAGTCGTTATGTATATGATTGGTTGGATGACCTACATCCTGGTAATGTCGCTCATAAACTACCGTCTTCTTTTCCTTAAGCTCGATACCGATGATATCATGGGTCCATACTGGATAAATATGGGTGCAACAGCAATCACGACACTTGCGGGGTCGCTTATACTGATTTATGGCAACATCCCTGCATTTTCATCAACGATTGGGCTTTTCAGGCCATTCATTACTGGGGCCACATTTCTCATGTGGGCATATGGCAGCTGGTGGATACCATGGCTTGTAATAATAGGCATATGGAAGTATTCGGTTGGGGGAGATAAAATTGCAAGTTACGATCCACTGTTTTGGGGTGGAGTATTTCCCATGGGAATGTACACTGTTTCAACGTACATGCTGGTAAAAGCTACATCACTGAATGAACTGTCATTCATACCTAAGTACTTCCTGTATGTAGCCATTATAGCCTGGATATATGAGTTTCTCGGACTGCTGATTCGGATTGCAAAAAGGCTGTCCGGCAAAATGGATTTTGAACAGAAAACAAAAGAGGGAACTGCGGATGGGGATCTGAACTAAATGACAGGACCGGCTTTAAAGAAAGCAGACTCTCATCGGATGATACATTCAGCAACCAGAGGAGAAATAGAGGAGGCAACCATGTTGCTGGAGAGATTCCGGGAGAATACTGACGATGTGAACAGTCTTGCCCTGCAAGCAATTACTGAATTATGGAGGTCAAAGGTGATCGCCCATGCGGATGAAGAAGAAACCACTCTTTACAGGGATATTGAAAAAATTGATATTAAATTTAATCCAGTAATTGAAAGGCTTTCCAGAGATCATGAGGTGTTGAGGAGACTCTGTGACATGCTTGAATCCGAAATGCCGGAAAAGGATTATACGCATGCACTGCAAATTGCACATGCCCTCATACTGCTGAATGACATTCATTCAGATGATGAGATGGCATTGATCAGGGAAGTAGAAGGCAGACTATGACCTCCCGTGGTTAGTCATATATGGAAAAATGCAGCTTTATCAGCATTAACCAATGTTATAGGTAAATGTTTTTCCCTTTGTTCAGGGCGTAGCTCAGTTATCAATTCCCCTCTTCAGATGTCGGATCAATTCATTTTCTACCTGTTTCACGTATAAACCAGCACATTAAAATTAGGTTTACTCAATTAATGCCTGTATCTTTAGGGGGCAAATCCTAATATGGGCTCCAATTCCATTCCTATGGACGCAGAAAGTTCAGAAAGAAAAACCATTGACGCAAGAGAGATCGACCCGCGAATAAGACATGAGGTTATTTTCAATGAGTTTAAGAAATTAAATGAGGGAGAGATTCTTGATGTGATTGTAGACCATGAACCTGATCATCTCCTCATGCATATGGAACACGTGGGCCTTCCAGTGGACGCGGAAAGATATTCCGCGGAGAAGCAGGAGAATGGGCTCTGGATTGGTCATTTCGTTAAATCTGCTGAAAAGAATCCTGCAGGAAATGCAATCACCACAGACTATGATCGAAGCCGGACCTATAATGAAAGCAGATTTTCTGCAGTTCCTGTGTTTGCAAATGACCAATATGGAGTTCTACTGACTTATTTAAAGGCTGGCCAGTTCATACCCGTACATTCTCCGGGCGTTGATCTGGTTTTCCAGGTCTTCAGGGGTGTTGGGACAGCTACGGTGGGCGAAACAGAAGTTAAACTGAAGCCTGGAAGCCTTATCATTGTTCCCCGTGGGCAGAAAAGAGGGATAAAGGCAATTACAGATATGGAGGGCGTACACATTGTAGTTCCTTTTCCAGCAGAAGTAGATCATGAAGAGGTTGAAAAAAAACTGGCATCAGGGAAATATATGTGACCCGGAACCAGAGCACGCATTATTCCCCTGAGGAATTCAGATTATTTCTCAATTGTGTTATTATTTCTTTTGTAGGTTCCGGGGATTGCTCCGAAGGCCACGTTGAATCGATTCCAGGAGTTTATGGCCACAACAGCCGCGGTTAATGCCACAAGTCCATCGTTTCCAAACTCCTCCTTCATTTCCATGTAGAGTTTATCATCGACGCTGTGCTGCGGTATGTTGGTTATGGTTTCACACCATTCCAGGGCCAACTTCTCTCTGTGGCTGAACTGTGGGGATTCACTCCATGCACTGACAAGGAACAGCCTCTGCGCAGTTTCACCGTTTGCCAGAGCGTCCTTTGTGTGCATATCTATGCACCAGCCGCACCTGTTTATCTGCGATGCCCTGAGTTTTACAAGTTCTAAGAGTGAATCTTCCAGTTCCGAAGAATGCACATAAGCTTCCAGTCCCAGAAGCGCTTTGTAAAGGTCGGGTGAGGTCTCAGCGTAATTTAACCTGGTTGTCTCCATATCAATGCAATAGAAGCCCGTACTTAATCATTAAGTGATTGCGGAAATAAGTAAGCCTAAAATATCATTTGAGCCCCTGGCAGAATAAACCTGCCATTTAATCACCCCTGATTCTATGCTTCTTATTCTCGCCCCAAATTCTCAATGTTCCGTACGGGCTTTTCAGGAAGGTTAGAAGCCATAATTTTCACCCTGAGAATATCTTCAGAGCGCTGGCTGTGAGTTTATTTCCCCCATATACGTTTTTTTACCGACGCGGACAGTTTACAAGAGTTCAGATAAATATTGCTGTCAATTAGAAACATTAATTGAGCCCGGGTAGGTTTTATTAATATTTCACCATATGAAACATAATTGTCACCGCGAATAATCGGCAGGTAATGAAATGTACTGATTTACAGGCCATACTGTAAAAGGGACTTGCGTTAATTTTCAGATGCATCTTAAAGATATCCGTATCTTTATAGCTCCTTTTCACATGAACAGAAAGCCAGAAGCCTGGGCAACCCCTAAATCATTAGGGATCAAAGTTATCACCGAAAGCAAATAATGGCCAGGTGTCAATTTGAGTAAACGGGTGGTATTGTGGATAAAGAATATATTTCCATAAACATGATTTATTTCGGACAGGCTTTCATTTATCTTCTCGTGGGAACAGTACTATTCCTGTTACGGGGCGCCCTTGGAATTCCGGTGGCATCTAACAGCGTCTCAATTATCTGGCTGTTTGGTTTCGTTACCTCCATGATATTCGGCATAACCAACATAATGGTCCCGTCTTATGCCCGACGTACTCCATTTAAGGTAAGCACAATAAAAGCAGAGATCGTTCTCCTGAATATTGCAATCATATCTCTTGGTGTGGCCATGAACGTTCATGCGGTCAGGTCGCTGTTTGCACCTGCAGTCGTGATACTGCTTCTGTCTATACTAATCCATACATACGATCTGCTGACTGTCAGGTGGAGGCCGATTTTGAGTCCAGAAACGCAGAAAGTGAGCAATCCTTAAGGCAGGCGAGCATCTGGCTGCAACTTTTTCAAACAAACGCTCCAGACTGGTTATATTATTTCTCCTGGCATCCATGACGTTCCTGGTTGTCGGTTTCTCCATTGGCATGGCAAAGCTGGCAGAACAGCATGGATTTCTTGTAAACAACAGTCTTGGATCATATATATCAGTTCATCCCATTCTTATGGTTTTCGGGGTTATTGGAGGACTCCTTATTGCGGAGAAAATCGAGATAATGGGCCGATTCCTGATACTCAGGCGACTTCCGATTTCATATCCAATACTGGTAACAATGCTTACAGGCATTGTCTTGCTCTCTTCTGGGTATGCTGTTGGATTCACAATTCTGAGATATGCAGGCACAGCACTAATTGTGACAGCAGGTCTTCTGTTTTTGTGGTTTATGGTTTCCCGGCGAAATCCAGGAAACACCTGGGTTAAGTTAATCATGGGTTCTGCAATTGCGGCATTTTCCATTGCTTCAATCGCTGAATCAATGATATCTGCTACAAAATCCCCTGCAGTTGCGTTGCTCCTGTTGTCTTTCCCGATTCTTTATATCCTCGGTGAACGCATCGAACTTGGACTCATGCGGAATATCAGGAAAAATACAATGAAACTGCTTGGGTTTTCATCAACTGTTATCCCATTTTTACTATTTGTTTCATACTTTTATGGCAGCACACTTGCCGGTCGCACACTCTTTGACGCTGCCACGGTGTTTTTTCTCATAATGATCTTAACATCCATAAAATTTGATCCTTCAACAAGGAAAATGAAAGTGTACGGAAAGCTTCAGTCTTTTATGCAATCAGGTATTATTTCATCATATGTATGGCTGTTAACCGGAATATTCCTTTATCTGGTGCAGGTAAATGTGGAAAGGGGCTTTATGGACCCGGCAACTCACTCCATAGCCCTGGGATTTATAGGGCTGTTCATAATTGCACATAGCCCAATCATCTTTCCATTAACCCTTAAAATGAAAGCAGATACAAACCATGTGACAAAACTTCCGATATATGCAATGAATATTGCTGTATTTTTGCGTGTGGGCGGGGATCTGATATCAATGAGATACGAAGTTGGAAATTTAATGGCATATTCCTCCGTATACATCCTGATAATAGCTATATTCCTTTTCTTCTTCAATATATTAAGGATACGGACTTCATCGGAAACAGAGGCAAAAGGAATGATGGGAAATATGACCTGATGTTTTTAAGGTACAAGTGCAGCAGACACTGGAAAACTTTCGGCACTCCCTTTCATTTCTATAATATCATGAACAGGCGATATGTGAAAGAACATTCAAGGTAACCACATCCCTGCCACATGGGAAAATAAATCTGCAGGCCTTTTTCAATTTGGGAAGATAAAAATATATTGATGGAACTTACAGTGAGGATGGGGACTGAAGGATTGGATGACATGGGTGGAATTTCTCATAATCCAAAAGAATGGCATGGGAGAAGAAATTTACTTTGTCCGTTGATAACTATATTTGAAAATAATAGAAGTAATTCAATTTCAAATAATGAAAACCTGCGCTTCGAACCTGAGCATGTATAACTTTAATATCTGGCTACTAAATACTATGCTGACAGGAGACTATCTGGGCCTGTCGTAGAAGCTAAGTGGGTTGTCAGGTCAATCGGGGGAATATTTCAACACAAAATGACTGGTGCATATTGTCAACATACAGATATTCTTCTTAAATCAAAATCATATCTGTCTGTTAACATAGAATTTTTGTCAGCAATTATTCATTTAGAAAATCAGAGTCTGATGATTCATCACTGCAACCCGGTCACCAGGATCCGATTACTTGCAATCCGGGAGCAGGTAATCAGAATCCAGCAATTGGAATGATCTTTGGTGAAGGAAATTATAACTCTTGGTGATCTATCTTTCCTGAATACAGACCTCCTGGACCTGCAAAAATAAGCAGTAGGACAGAAAAGAAGATGGCAAGTATGAATCCCGTGGACATCAGGTATGAATTCAGGTTATGCTGGCAGGCAAAGAGGAAAAATAGACAGTTTATACCAGCTAGCAGAACAGACAGAAAGAGACCGACTGCAACCATGATATTCCTGCGAGCTTTTGTTTCTATGGAAAGAAATATAATTCCCATTGAGAGAAGCCCTATCAGGATACCAAAGAACATGTGAGCCATTACCATTGGGAATCCACTGTAAAGAGGCATAAACCCCATCATAGAAAATCCTGACATGGGCGGAATTACCACATATAGATTGATGTACATCCCTAACAGAAACTGTATAATCAGAAAAAACAGGATGGCATATAGCATTGAAAGTAAGCCCTTTAACATCATTCTTCTTTCTGGCATCATAAATATATGGCTTCTGTTCTATTGAGATTTTGAATAGGCTTAGATTCTTTGAATGCTGGGAACAAAATATCGTAACGCGGCAATGTTATGCACCGAAATTTGCCATAATCTGGTGCAGATCCAAATCGCCAATGTGAAAAATAAAGCCCCTTAAGAAGTGTGACATGTGCTATCCGGAATATTCACTGGGTTTCCATGATGAGTATTCGCTTTTCATCTTTGAATTCATTTCTATTCTACTGTTTACAGGTAGCTGTGCTTTGATTAATAGTCTGATTTTTTCGCCGTAAGCTGAGTTCTTAAAGTTTCCAGAGTCAGTTTGATCGTTACGGAATTTTGCAGTATTATGAGGACATCTGCCATCCTCTCCATCGCAAGCTCAATGGCTTTCCTGCTCAAAATGCTATAAAACAAGCAGGCACTACTTCCCAAGGTAAAACAGCAGATGGGCCGGCGAATGTCAATCTCTTTCTAGTACAAAATCCAGCGGGAATGGAGCTGATGCTCCGACCGGG
>JAVYSG010000021.1:0-8323 GCA_038729325.1 Thermoplasmataceae archaeon
GTCAGCACATGGCCTATGTGGGAGAAATTTGTATTTACTGTCCTCCCCTTGAGTATTTCGTTTCCGATGGTGAGGATGGTTGCCCTCAAGCGTTACCTGCCTTCTTCTGGGCTTTGGCTATTTTCCTCTGGTGTTTTTCTATTTTATCCTTCAGTTTTTTCAGACCATAATTATCCAGCGGTTCCTTTTTCTTCTGGACCCAGACCTTGAGCTTCTCCCTGAATTCTTCATCCTTACAGATGTCCAGCGCATTCATCTCGAATTTTTCAAGATTTCTCAGTTGTGCCACATCAATCAGACACATATACCTGTGGTGTTTGTCAATTTTTCCATGCCACAGGGGGTGACTCGCCGGCTGCCTGGGGCAAACATGATATACGAAGAAACTGCCATTTCTGCAGTGATTCCACAGGATTTGCGATTCATGGATACCGCAAGTATATTAATAAATCTGAATATTTTTGATTAGATACTCTTAAATATAAACAATTCAATAACTCATTATGATGAAAGAGGGTAACAGCTTCTATAAGGAAACGTACAATTTTGTTAAGAAACACAGCGCAACCAACAATGCGTTTATTGACAGGTTCGCACGTGGCGAGATTTCAGAGGATGAATTCAGGAGATTCTCAAGAGAATTTTATCATTTTACAAGGGAATGGCCTTCAATACTGTCAGTGCTGCTAGTCAATACTCCGGACGAGGACGACGCTGCAAACCTCACCACAATCCTGGTGTCTGAGCTTGGCGATGATAATCCCAGGAAGCGCCATGAACTCCTCTACAGATCTTACCTGAGGAGCCTCAAGATAGAGCCTGTGGACCTTGTTGGAAGCAGGCAGCTCCCCACCACGAAAGCATGGCTGGATGGAATGCGCAATTACTTTGCCGGAGATCATTTCCAGGCACTTGGAGCTGAATTCGGGCTGGAAAATATGGCAATACCAATGTGGGACAAGATTCTTGCCGGGATGAAGATATGGGTTCAGAAACATCCGGAATATTCCGGGATGGACATCAGGTATTTCACATTCCACAGGGAGCTTGAGGAACATCATGAAGAGGCCATGGAAAATGTACTTGGCCAGCATGCAGATGATCCGGTTGCCAGGAAAAAATTCATGGAAGGGGCTGATGGAATTCTGGATCTCGAGGAGAAGTTCTGGCTTGGCCTTTCAGACAGTGCCAATAGAAATATATGATATTACAATTATGAACTGTTGAAGACCTTTATTTTTTTCCTCAGGCACGCAGTTACAGATTCGAATAAACTTGGAATCTGGCAGTGCTCAATTGATGAAGACCTCAGCCAGGAAGGAGTGAATCAGGCATCTGCAGTTGTTCCAGTGATAGCATCCCTTTCGCCTGACATCATCATTTCCAGCCCCATGAGAAGAACAGTTCAGACAGCTGAGATCATAATGAAGACTGTTCACCCTGAGAATTTCAAAACATGCGAGGGACTCAGGGAACGTTCAGGCGGCGTCATTGAAGGACTTACCAGCGTGGAAATCAAACAGAAATTCGGCATTGAGATGGCGACGATACTTTCTGATTCAATTGATGTATTGCCTGGCGTGGAACCGCTTCAGGCTTTCCTGGAAAGGATAAATACGACCGTTGACAGCGTATACCGGAAGTACCAGGGAAAGAGAATTCTTGTGGTCACACATGGCGGATTCATCCGGGGTTTCTACCAGAGCAACATAGGAAATGCTGATGGTGTTGTCAGATTCCGGAACTGTTCAATCCTCGGCGTGGCCAGGGAAAATGGAATTTGGTCAGTAATATACAGCATGGGAACAGACCCTGGAACTGCGTGAATGCTGATACTCATCTTAAGCTCTCCATGTGCGCAGGAGTGCAGATTTTTTGGTCCAGAGACCCATTATTAACATTTACCCGGTATCATACGCCGTCTCCTGCTATCCTGTCAGGCGGATTTCAATTTTCAGTGACAGTACACACCGCGACTTTCATCCCTCTGTGAATTCATGCTGAAACAGCAGCACGATTCAAAACTATGCCCGTATGGCAAATCCCTGTGTTTGTGATTCTGTTCATATTTCAGGATTATAATTTATTGACTATATTTTGCAGTGTATATTCACGGACATATTTCTGTATCAGTTTTTTATCCTCTGCCACATTACAGGAATCATGCAGTCTAAATCAGAGGGTAACAAGATCTTTCTTAAAATCGAATATGGCGAAGACATAAGGGATTGCCTCAATTCAATTCTGGAGAAATACCATGTCAGTTCAGGGGAAATAGAGTGGGGACTTGGGGCAGCGAAAAACCTTGAAATTGGATATTATACTGGTACAGAATATATCCGTAAAACCTTTGAGGGGCCACTTGAGATGGTTGTTTTCCATGGAAGTATCGCCTCCGTGGAACCAAGATTCCATATTCACTGTGCTGGAGCGGGAGCTGACCACGTTATGGTGGGAGGGCACTTCTTTTCAGGTATCGCGCAGCCCCTTATGGAGATCAGCATTACAAAGTTTGATGACATAAATATTGTCAGGGAAAAATCACAGAAATCTGGCCTGATGGAAGCAACACTTCTCTGATAACGCCTGTTCCATTCAGATCATATCTTCCAGAAGTTGAACCACTTCGCTTCCGGGAGAATTTATCCTGCCTGCAATATATGGGAAATCTTCACGCCCTATGCCGTAATCCCCAAGGCGCTGGGCAAATCCCATGCTCCTTATGAGGTTCTCCACTGCCTTGGCGAACTGTTTTGCAAGTTCTGTCCTGTCGGCTGCAGATAATCCGAGCCATGAACCCATGAGCGCAAGAGGATCAGGGTTCACTTCCGCATAGTGTCTCAGGACAGCTGGCAGTGTTATGCAGCTTGTGATTCCATGTGGAATCTCCCATTTTGCCCCTATTACACGGCCAATGAGATGGCTCAAACCAAATGGGGCATCGAAGACTTCAAAGTATGAATACCACGCTGCAAGCTGACATTCGTGCTTTTCCTGCAGAGAATCCCCGCGGATGTTGACAAATATCTTCCTCATTGCCTCCCTGGCCATTATCCTTGCAGGCTCACTTCTGAAATTGGACACCACTGTTTCGATAACATGATCCAGTGCTCTTATGCCTGATGTCCTCCATAATTTTTGAGGTGTTTCCATAGCAGGTTCGGGGTCCAGAAATATATACTGAGGCGTGATTCTGGCGTCCCTTATTCCGGTCTTCTCTCCACCTATGGAATATCCTGCTATGTGGGAGAATTCTGCTGCGGAGAGCGTTGTGGGAATTGCGATCTGCGGAGCTTCTATGTCGTAGTAATACCTCACAACCTTTGCGGCATCCTGGACACTCCCGCCACCCACTGACAATATGGTGTCGCAATTTCTGTTCTTCATGAGCTCGGTTGCGTGTTCAATCTCCTCCATGGGAGAATGCTGGGTCACCTCCCTGAATTCTGCGTATTCAACGGGAATATTGCTGAGCAGATCGCTGTAAAAGGCAGTCTTTGAAACCGAATTTGAAGACATTACCATGACCTTTCTCGTCCCGATCTCCTTCAGCAGATCCGGAAGTTCTTTCAGGACGCCGCTGCCATGATAGACCCTCCTGATTGGGAGATAATTGAACTTCATCGGTACCATGATTCCATATAGGACTTATCTTCAATACTGAGGGCATCTCCTGTAACCTTCAGCGGCTCATATGCTTCAACCATCACTGCCACCTCATCCGTATCCTCTTTACCTATGGCTGCTTCAAGTGCCCCCGGCTGTGGCCCATGTATGAGACCCCTGACATGGAGTGTTACCGAACCGGGAGAAATGCCCTTCCTGCTCATAAAGTTACCAGAGGAATAGAAAAGAACCTCATCTGTGTCAATGTTGCTGTGGTAATATGAGATTGGTATTGATCTGGGATGGAAGTCAAACTTTCTTGGCAGAAATGTCCCGATCATGAATGACTTTCCGCTGAACGTCTCATGAACCGGTGGAGGCTGATGCAGCTTTCCCACAATGGGAGCCATGGAACCGGTGCTGATGGCAAATGGATAGAGATAACCGTCCCAGCCAGCCACATCAAATGGATTCATATCCCGCTCCTCCCTGAGAAAATAATCGCCAAAATCCACCATGACAGGAAACGATCCACGTTCTGCGGATGGTGGATTCAGGCGAGGAACGCGGATGTCCCTTGTATAATATGGCGATCCTTCCTTGATCTGGCCATAGGTATTCAGGTATCTTGGCGGTATTGACGCTCTCTCTCTGGATTCCACCAGAAAGAACTCAAGGCCCGGCGGAGCATCAAGGGTGTAGGTAGTACCCTTGGGAACATACAGGTAATCCCCCGCTGAAATGTCGAGATTACCCAGCACTGATTTCACTGTCCCATGGCCGGAGTGGATGAAATATACCTCGTCACTCAGTGCGTTTCTGTAAAGTATTCCGCTATTTTCTGATGTTCGTGCAACGGACAGCCTGACGGTGGAGTTGAACATCAGGCACCTCCTTCCGGATACAAAATCACCTTTCTTCTCCAGAAGCCCGGTCTCGAAGTGCCTGTGAAGCATGACATCTGCTTGATCTCTGTCCACAGGATTGCGCGGAATCTTCTTCACTGATTTGACCCTTGTCGGTTCGCCTGTGTGGTACAGCAGGGAGTAAGGTCCGTCAAAACTCTCTTCCCCGAACAGTTCCTCCCTGAGAATGTTGTTCCTGTCATCATAGGTATGCCTGCTTTCAGGCATTTTACCCTGTTTTACGTAATATGCCAGCTTAATCTCCCCCTACAATTCTCGTAACCAGATCTCCCAGTATGTCTGAGTGAAATGCAACCTTGTCCCCCACCTTGAGCCAGCCACCCTTTCCGGTTCCCCTCTCCAGGATACATCCACCTGACACAGTACCGCTCATGATTACATCGCCAGGTTTCAGCAGAGTTTCTGTGGAAGCCCACGAAATCATCTCCTGAAACGTCCAGTGCATATCCTTAAGGTTCCCCTCAACGAAAAGGTCGCCATTCAGGCTGGCCTGAAGGCTGCAGTCCAGTTTTCTGTCCTGATCCAGCTGTTTCTCCATTTCATCTGCAGTAACGATGAAGCGGCCCATGCTTGTGGCAAAATCCTTGCTTTTAGATGGCCCCAGACCAATCTTCATCTCCTTACGCTGCTGGTCTCTTGCACTCCAGTCATTCATGAGGGTAAAACCGAAAATGTGTGACCAGGCATCTGCCACTGATATGTTCCTGCCCTCCTTTCCTATTATTGCGCCCACCTCCAGTTCAAAATCAAGTTCAGATGAGAATCTGGGATAGGGAAGATCATGATCGCTGGCGTATATGGATGAATTGCCGGAGTAATAATATGCTGGAAATTCATACCATTCCGGTACCATGTCAAGCCCCCGCAGCGACCGTGCAGTCCTGACATGCCCTTCGAATGCATAGAAATCCCTGATCTGGTTTATGTAGGGCATGGGAACAAGATACGATGTTGGCACATGGTCTGTGATCCCTGCATAGTGCCCTTCAGCAATAAAATTCCTGATCTTTTCAAGATTTTTCAGCACAAGAGCGTAAAAAGATTTTCCATCTTCGGCGACCGGCATTCCCAGAATTTCCTCAAGATCAAGGAAACTTTCACCAACGGAAATTACCGTTTTTATGCCGTCTTCGGTTTCAACCCTTGCAATCCTCATTGTTACAGGTTCCCTCTCTTTGCCTGTTCGGCCTCAATCGACTTGAAAAGCTCCCTGAAATTCCCCTTGCCGAATGATGTGGCACCCTTCCGCTGAATAATCTCGTAGAAGAAAGTTGGCCTGTCGCCAACCGGCCTTGTGAAAATCTGGAGAAGATATCCGTCATCATCCCGGTCCACCAGTATATTCAGGCGGCGAAGGTCTTCAACCTTCTCATCTATCTTTCCAACACGATCCAGGAGAGTGTCATAATAGACTGAAGGTGTTTTGAGGAATTCAACACCCCTTGACTGCATATCCGCCACAGTTTTCAGTATGTTATCCGTTTCGATGGCAATATGCTGTACACCGGGCGAGTTGTAATAGTCCAGGTATTCCTGTATCTGTGATTTCTTCAGTCCCAGTGCCGGCTCGTTGATTGGGAAGATGATTTTCCTGTTGCCGTAATGAACAACCTTGGAACGGAGAGAGGAATACTCTGTGCTTATGTCCTTGTCATCAAAGCTTATGAGCTGATCGAAACCCAGACCCCTGACGTAATAATTCACCCAGGAATCCATCATCCTGTCTTCCACATTGCCAACAGTGTGATCGATCTTCTTCAGGCCCACGTGTTTTCCAGGTGACTTGATTTCCTCAAATCCTGGAGGAATCCCTGAAGGATAGCTGTCCTCTTCCACCAGTGTGTGCACAGTTTCTCCGTATGAGTATATTCTGGCAGTATCAATTTTACCTTCCCTGCCGTTGATTTTAGAGATCGGGGAAACCTTTGCAACGCCTCTTTTCTTGACGAAATCCACAGTATCACCTATGTTATTCACCTGCAGGGAGATATCCTTCACCCCGTCTCCGTGATATCTGACATGATCAGCAATTGGGGAATCATAGTTCAGGTAACTTGTAAAAATAAGGCGAACATCACCCTGGCCCAGCAGGTATGATACACGATCCCTCACGCCTGTCTCAGGTCCGGCATATGCAATCAGATCAAAGCCAAGTGCCTGCTGATGATAAAATGCCCATTGCCTTGCAGAGCCTACATAATATTCCACAGCATTGACAGCATTGAACATGTTCTCGTTATCCATGAGTCAATAACAATAATACAGTAATAAGGATTTTCAATTGGGAATATTGAAAATAGCCACTGCAGCGTGATAACCATTGCCATATATTGATTGGAAATACATAATTATAAAGTAATCATTACTGAATGATATTCTTGTCAGGCGAGATTTATACATACGTGGCGACCTTTTCCTTCAACAGCCGCTTTTATTCATCGGAACAGCCGAAGAAAGATAGTATTGTGGATGCACTGAACACTGTGTTCATGGAATACCAGAAGAAGCTGATCAACCTCAGGATGTATCGGTCAGTGAGGCATGACTGCGATGTGATATTCTGGCTGTCCTCCCATGACCCAATGGACATGTCACTTTTCAAGGAAAGCGTGATGAAGGCAATGGGAGGATATGGAAAGGCACGGTATAGCATGTTCTCACTGTACGAGCATTCACCTTATCTCAGGGATGCAAGGAGCCTTGAAGACACACTCAGGTTTGCGCCAAAAACGTACTTCATTGCATATCCCATGAGCAAAACTCCGGACTGGTACCTGATCGATCATGAGGAAAGAAAAAAGATACTGGCTGAGCACATAGCAATGGCCACTTCCCATCCAGAAAATCAGGATATCCGTTCGTACACCACATACTCCTACGGCCTGGGTGATCAGGAATTTGTGGTGCTTTACGAAACAGATTCCCTTTCCCAGTGGTCACATGTGACCGGAAAGCTCAGGGAAGCCAGGGCACGGAAATGGATCATAAAGGAGGAGCCCATCCTCATTGGAATCCTGTCTGAACCCCTGAAGTTCTGATTTCTGTCATACTTCAGGGGGAATTGTTTCTTCCCATCCACTTCTTCAGTTTATCCCTGACGCTGTCCGGGATAAGCGCAAATCTTGTCTGTTGCACTGAATATATCATACGGTCGCCATCCCGGTTGAGACCAATGATACCCATTATCTGGTCAACGGTACTCTGCCACCCTCCTGAAAATGTGATTCCATGCACCTTATCCATGAAAGCAGAGGCGCTAACAGTAAATATTCCACTTTTTGCAAGCTGTGCCTGAAGTGTTGCATCAGTTTTCAGTTTTATTCCGTCACTGATTATTGCCACTGCAATATCAGAACCCATCCTGAATTTCGCCTTTACCATATCTTCCCAAGTATTTGGCGTCGGGGTAGAAGTTATCTGAACCATGAGGAGAGATGGGCCCGGAGAGACAATGAGAAGGTTGTTCTCGCCGGATACCATACCCGGAAGCCCGCTGACAGGGTGTGCAGACACATCAGATCTTCCAAGTTTATGCTGCAGTTCCACGAAAAGGGAGCCGCTGGCCGGAGCGACCTTTTCCGGCTGGCTTTGAAATCCATGATCCGGTGCGCTGACCTGCAGCCTTGAACCACATTTCTGACAGAACAGGGAGCCATCCGGCATGGACGAGCCGCATGACGGACACCTTATCATAATATAATAAAATCAATGGTGAGATATTAAAGTATGCCGATTATGATTAATGCGTATTCATGCACGGGATAGAGCCAGGATTTTCGTTGCATATGCGG
>JAVYSG010000021.1:8423-19583 GCA_038729325.1 Thermoplasmataceae archaeon
TTCACGGAAAATCCATTGCGGCTTGCAAACATTATGTTGTCCGGCTTTATGTCACCGTGGAGAATTCTGGCATCATGTGCCTCCTGCAGTCCCTGAGAAACCCTGATGGCAATCTCAAAGAAAAGTTCCATCTGCTTCTGCGTATTGAATTTGAAATTCAGGTCTGAAAGTTTTCCTCCCTGAAGCAGTTCCATCACAATTGCAGGCGGGTTTTCCTTATATTTGTCCATCTTAGTTCCATCATCAGGATATGTCCGCAGGCCCACCCCAATTATGTTAACCACGTACTTTTTCCCGTTCAGGACCATTACGTTCTGGAATTCCAGCAAAAATTTCCGGAGAAATTCATTATCAAAGGCAATTCTGGTTCCATCTGAGGCAAATGGTTTCAGTATCTTTATTGCAACGTCAGGCTCACCGGATCGGGATGCCCGGAGGACATAGGCAAATCCTGTCTCACGGCTGATGATGTCCTTCACAGTATACCCGGATATCTCCCGGCCTATCCAGAAATCAGGGACATTGACAGAAGTGGAGACAACAGGTGGAGCCGGCTTTTGAGGGGTTTTGCCAGCAGGTGTGGCAGGCGGGCTTCCTGAAAGCTGCGAGCCTGCACCGTTCCTCTGCACCTTCACGGTCTTGAGGAGATCATAACTGCCAAGGAAACTGTCCTTCAGCCCCCGTGATATGCGTGTCGCACTGCCAACAGCAACTGCGGTAACCGTCATTCCTGCCAGCAGCGGAACCTGGAAATGACCTGTGTACCCAGATCTGTAAAGAAATATGACGCTGAGCAGCATGACTGATCCATAGAGAACCGTTGCTTTTCCTCCTTTGGTTGCAATAATCCTTCCAAGGAGAAATGCCACAGCCAGGATCACAATGGCAATAACAAGCAGGAAATAGATTCGGGCAGAAAGAAATTCTGAATATTTCAGGCTGCCATTTTCAAATGAGACTGGAAGAAGATGAAAATATGATAATATGAAATATCCGGCTATGAGCGGTATAACAGCCCCGGCTAATTTCCTTACCGGGGAAGGCGGCGAGATTCCCCTGAAGACATATACCACTGCTGTGACGGTAATTATCAGGATGATGTAGGAAAGCATCAGATACAGCAGCGGGTATATTACAGTTCCCGGTGAGGTCAGCCCCCTGATCAGGAATATGA
This sequence comes from Thermoplasmataceae archaeon, assembly GCA_038729325.1. Classification (GTDB taxonomy): domain Archaea; phylum Thermoplasmatota; class Thermoplasmata; order Thermoplasmatales; family Thermoplasmataceae; genus UBA509. The sequence continues at coordinate 9,598 of JAVYSG010000021.1, forward strand.
TGCTCCCGTTGAATCTGAGCGGCAGAAAGACCATGTTTCCAAGTATGAGCAATTTTGGAATCTGCCTGTGAAACTTGAATCGCATGAAATATGCCTCCACAGCCACTGTTGGAACTGACATGTAAAAAACTTCACGGAGAAACACTGGAACTGAGTCAAAGGCAACCATTCCTCTGTTTATGGCTGGAATGAATGTGAGAATCATAAATGAACCCAGAATCACAGCCTCTCCGGATATTCTGTTCTTTACGGGAGCCCTTGAGGCAACGGCAGCAATGAATGCACCGCCTGACAGCACACCTGCAGCATACGGAAGCCATGCAGCTATCTCCTGCAGGTATGCCACCGCTGCTGATGATGTGCCAGGCGAAAGTATACCCGGATAAAGAGTTATGATGTCCAGAAACAGAAATACCAGAAAAAAGATCCATGCAAAGCCAACCAGTGTGGATCGTGAAATGCGGTAGCCGGCTTTGGTGTTATCAGCAATTCTGCCGGCCACAAAAAGGGCGAATGCTGAAATGAAGAGTAAAATTATGATCTCAGTTGAATGTGGAAGCGACGGAAATACAAGTACGTATACATTGGCCAGCAGAAGAATCCCAAGGATGGCAATGGCCGCTGAGATGGCACGCAGTATCAGACCGGATCTTCTGGCCATGAGATTGAGCCCTCCTCATCGGGAACAATCATTATCTCCTGCCTGTAATCGGGTTCAAGGCTGACGCGAAGCATTGCGGCCTTCCCTTTGTGATATCTCGATGAAAAAATTGAAACAAGTTTTCCCTGAAACATGTATTCATAGCCTGATTTCTTCACCTCATGTGCCCTCACAAGGAACCTGATGCCATTCTTTTCAGCAAATTCACTGAAGGCATCCGGTCCGAAAAGATATGTCCCCTCCCCTCTGGTGCCCGGAAGAAATCCGTCCACATATTCCCTGGGATCATTCCAGAGAATCTGAAAAGCCCCCTGATTAGATGGTTCAGGGTCGTCCATGGGAAGGGATTCCCAGGCCTCAAGAGACGGTATATCGCTGGCAATGCCGCCGTGCACTGCCAGGATGCAGTTGTTAAGCAGGAGTGCATAGGGCAGCCTGCCGTAAAGCCTTACAATATGAGGATAGATCTGGTCAAACACCCCCATGGATTTCAGTTCGTCAGAAAAGCCATAATAATCATTTGTAAGCGTACTCTCATGATTGCCTCTCACAATGATAACCCGTCCGGAGATTATGGCGGATTCAACCACAAATAGAAGATTATACAGCTGGCTCCTGCCCCTGTCAACGAGGTCCCCCACGAAGCATATCACAGAACTGTTTCTGGCAACTGCAAGTGCATATGCAGACACATCCAGGGCTCCATGTGTGTCGCCCACAAAGATTGCATCTCCGGTTTCCACAGTCATTTTCCTGACAGGTACAGGGGCACCAAGTTTCTCCACATACCTGTCAAGCGTATCTGCAATCATTTCTTTAATTATGAGGTACGGAGAATCCAAGGTTTGCACCTCAAACTGCCTTCGTGGATGTTACCTTCACTATGGTGCCCTCTCCAAATTTCACCAGGGATTTCTCCTGAATCTTTGTTTTTTCCTTTATTTCCACAAACTTCGTTCCATCATAAAGGAATGTACCATTGCTGCTGCCGATATCCTCAAGGTAGTATGATCCCCCGTCAAGCACTATCTTTGCATGCATCCTTGATACACTTGCATCCGGTATCTGCATGACATTTTCAGGGGATCGCCCGACGGATACAGAGGGAAACACTGAAAAGTTGACCTTCACCTTCTTTCCCATCAGGCTGTCCATGGGGCTCTGGACAAACTGAAACTCCAGAAAACTTTCCTCAGGCGGCTCCTCCGGATGCACGGTAACAGGAGCTGGCGGAGCCTGCTGCTCCGGCACAGGTGCAGGTTCACCTGCAGGCTGCTGTGCTCCCGGGTCCTGAACCATAACTCCCTGCTGTGATTCCATCTCACTGATCCTGCCTGATCCACATACAACACACGTCGATTCCGAATCCTCATTCTGAGATCCACACTTAGTGCAAAACCATGTCATTTCAATTCCTCTTTATTTTTGTAGTCTGGTTATATGCTTCCTTCCTGTCCACCTCACCCGAACCGGAGGAAAGCACCCGATCCAGCTTTTTTGTTGCCTCTATGAGTTCAATCTTTCTTGTGGCACTGGCGGCATCCATGGCCTGCCTGTTCACCTTAGTGGCATTGTCGAAGTCCCCCTGTGAAATGAGATATTCCACCTGATTCATCTGCATCTTCAGGCGGGCCTCATTAACAAGGTCCCTGTTGATGCCCGACACAACCTTCTCTGAGTTCTTTGTCCTGTTAAGGGTTACAGGGAATTTATCCTCCCTTGGAGTGCCGTCATTGTCCCTGTAAGAAAGCACGGCCTGAAGTGCAGTGATGCTTCCTTCGCTTCCTCCCTTTATGTCCACCGATCCTGTTACATTTACAGGAGTTGCTCCCACAGACCCCAGGTTTACTGTTGCAATGCCGTCATCCAGCGTGAAGGACTGGTCGAATACATTCACCGATCCGGATTCCCTGGGAACTATCCGCAGTGTAACTGACGTGCCGCCTGCAGTTGCAGCCTCCCTTGCGTGCTTCCTGAATGTGTCAGAAACAAGATTCCTGTCTGTGGCGTTCACAAAGTCCCCATTTGTTATGTCTGAAATCTTCTTCAGTATTGTCTCATCATAATCTCCAATTCCAATACTGACTATTTTGAGGCCGATCTCAGAAGCACTGGCAGCAAGTTTTTCATATCTGTCAACTTCTGCAACATCTGAGGGCTGACCGTCCGTCAGCAGTATGGCAGTGACAGACCCGCCCTCCGTGGAAAACTTCCGGGCATCATCGTATACAGTTTCCAGTGCATGGTAGAGGCTTGTGCCGCCTGATGCCCTGATCCTGTCGATCTCCCTTGATATTTTATCAACATCGTCAACCGGCCCCATTGGTATGATTCTCTCCACCCTGCTGGCAAAGGAGTAGAGAGCAAGTTCATTGCTCTCCCCCAGCACATCAAGCACCATCTTTGCAGCATCCTTCGCATCATCAAGCTTCTCACCATGCATCGATCCGCTTCTGTCCACAATAATTGCAATGGCGGAACCCGATCCGGCCATGCTGCCCTCCACTGCGCTTATTCCTATCTGAAAGTATATCTTGGTTAAGGTGTCCGCAAAACAGTTCGAATTGCTGGTTTTTATGACAGTCTTTAACATAATATAATATGAAATATTTTAAGCTTAAAAATATTGTCATCCAGATTATAATACTGATTTTCCGAGGTGATCCGGTTAATCCATGGAAAACGAGCAGAAATCCCTTTCAGTCGCGTTCGGTGTGCTCTTTTACAATATTCCGCATAACGTTTTATTCCACTGTCCCATGGGGAAATATTGATCATAGTTAGATACTCTGAGATAGGACTTAAGGGATCACACGCAAGAAGGATGATGGAAAACCGCCTTCGAGGAAATATTATTCAGGGGCTTCTCTCAGCGGGTGAAAACGCCACGTTCCGGTGGGAACGGGGAAGACTTTTCCTTGACGGTTACTCAAATTCCGGCACTGTAATGAATGTTCTGAGCCGTACAATGGGTGTGAAATCATTTTCAGATGTTACTGAAATGGTATTCTCCAGCCCTTCCGAAATAGTGAACATGGCCGTTAAACTCTATGCAGGATCAGTTGCAGGAAAGAAATTTGCCGTCAGGACAAGAAGGGCAGGCGGGCAGAACTTCACCTCAGTCAACCTGAATCTCCTCGTTGGCGATGCCCTTTTTCCTTACTCGGCAGGTGTTGATCTGGAGCATCCGGATCTTGAGGTGAACATAGAGCTGCGCGATAACAGGGCTTACTTTTTCAGCGTTTCCCTGCCTGGACCGGGGGGCCTTCCCATCGGGGCAGAAGGAAAACTGGTGGCACTGGTATCCGGCGGTATAGATTCACCGGTAGCGGCCTGGATGGCCATGAAACGGGGATCTCCCCTTGAATTTGTTTTCGTCTCACTTGCCCACCCTGTGGATACCACTGACTTTCTCCATGTGATGAAGAGACTTGTGTCCAGGTGGTGCCACGGGTTCGATCCTCTGATCCACATCATGGACGGATCGCGCATTGTTGCAGAGCTGGCGGGCAGGGATGAATACATTGCACCGAGCGTTACGTTCAAGCGCATTCTTTATTCTGTTGCTGAAAGAATAGCAGCGTCATCGGGATCCTACGGCATAGTGACCGGTGAATCACTGGGACAGGTTTCCTCACAGACTCCGGAAAACCTCATGGTCATAAACCGGGGAATAGATATCCCTGTTTACAGGCCGCTTGCCGGAATGGACAAGGATGAGATAACGGAGATTGCAAGGAGAATAGGCACTTTTCCAGAATCAAGCAAGGGTGAATTCTGCTCCCTTTTTTCCAGAAATTCCATAATGGGGGTAACTGCGCAGCAGGTTGACCACGACATGTCAATGTTCCCCTTCGTTGAAAGCCTCATATCCAGTGACACGGTGATAACGGGAAGCGGGATAGATCACTACATCGGGAGTATTCCAGAAGCAGATCTTCAGGGGAAGGGGATAGAATCAGACCCTGTTGTTGTGGATCTCAGGGGGCACGACAAATTTGACGAATGGCATTATCCCGGATCAGTGCATGCACGCATAGGAGACGTCAGGGGACTTGTTGACAGATTCGGAAAAGGCAGGACGTTTGTATTTTACTGTCAGAAGGGGCTTCAGAGCGCCTATGCCGCAAGTGAAGCCAGAAAAATGGGCGCAGTGGCATATTACATGGATACAGATGCCATGAAAAAGGCATTGCACGAGCGAAAGCAGAAAGCCGCATGATGCTGGCCTGCCGGGGATGTTCCTGGAGCTTTATTTCACTGGTTATGGGACATTGTATCCATGAAGCCCGGAATGCCCATGAAGGAGGCCGCGGTATTGGATCTGTCTCCAAGCAGTGATAGCCTCTGATATATGAAATTGCGTGTGATGCCTCCCTGATCCGGTTCATCGGTTTCCTGGCCTGAATTCAATGCTGCAGTGACCTCCTGAGTGATAAGTGGCGAAAGTATCTCCAGAATTGTGTAGAACAGATCTGTGACCTTCATTGTGGCCATTATGTCCATTTCCCTGAGCACAAGGCGGCTCAATCGAAGTTTGTGGTCCCTGAGATAAAGCATTGCCACCCGGATCTGGCTTATAAGGGATATGAGTATGCTCCTGTTAACTGCACTGTTCATGGCAGGCTGGGAAGTGACATTTACAGTCTGCATCTGGTCTCTGTACTCAATCTCAAGGAAATGGGAATCCTCGGATACAGATGAATGGAAAGTGTATGCAGAATCTGTCTCATCATTTGTGAATGTCAGAACAAGGTTTGTTGGAGACAGTACTGCCGAAGACAGGTAGTAGTGGTCAAGTTTTTCAAAGTCTATAACCGGCTCCTTGCTTACCCATGTCTTGCCGATCCTGGCAGGGAGCCTGATGCCTTTAACAAGCGTGTCAACCTCCATTTTTGACTTGAGGAATTCCACCTCTGATGAGTTAAGCAGAAACTCATACTGAAGATCATGCTGCGAGGTGCAGATATAACGTGCCTCATAGCCTCCATCCACATACTTAAGGCGTATCTCCCATTCCAGGAGCGGCAGCGGTTCCCTTGACAGAAACGCCTCAATGGCCTTAATGCTCTTAGCCCTGTATGAGTTCATCTCCTGCGTCTTTGAATCGATATCTGCCTTGAGGGCAGGAATGAGCTTTTCCTCGTAACCCTGCAGGCTGGCACGTGTGTGATCAAGAATACTGTCGCGATAAATTGTGAACTGATCCATGCCTTCATCTTTTTCGTACGCATCTAGAACTGCGGCTATCTGATTATATATATCTCTCTCCCTGCGTATGCTCTCTTCCATTCTTTTCTGAAGGTCAGTAAGTTCTGCGCTGCAATCCGCCGCCCTGTCTGAGTTTACCACGGCATCAATTAACTCAGTGAGGACCTGCCTTGTGAGTTTTGCGCCCTCAAGTATATTTCTGCTCTCCATTTTCAACCTTATAGTGGTTCAGATTTATTATGATTTTTCAATGTGAAGGATCAAATATTTATCTGACCTTACATAAGTAAGACGATAACGTGGCTGAAAAAAAGACTGAAATAACAGAGGGCTACAGGAAGAATATTGAGAAGCTCAAGCTCGAAATGCGGTCAGCCATGCTTCTGGCCAGAACAAGCAACACGTTCTCGGGGATTCTGAGCCGCGAGATATTTGAATCCCCTGATCCGGAGATAAGGTCCTTTGTGGAATTTATCATATCAAGACAGAAAATCAGCATCAGGGGCCTCATAATGATTGCAGCGGGAGAAATAGCATTTGCCGCTCTCCTGATTTTTCTGAGCCTTTCCTTCATAGTGCCTGCTTTCTTTGCATATGCGAACCCGGGCGTATTCCTCGGGTATCTTTACAGGGCAACTCAGGCAGTTAGCATCAGCACAGTTGCAGACAGGATCGTGGTTCTGATCGACTTCGTGGTGTGTGTAGTAATGCTCCTTTCAGCGCTGCAGCTTCTAAGAACGGCTTCTGAGACGCTCAGGAATGCCGGAATGAGGGTAACTGAGGCAAATTGACCGCAATTTCATCCTACATCAGATCATCGGTGATCACATTCAAGGTAATCACTGTTGTAATCGGACTGATTTTTATCCTTGTTTCAGGCGCAATACTTTATGAATCTGTTAAAAGCTATTTCTCAGGACAGGCCGTCCTTTTTTCAGGAACTGTGGAAATATTTGCAACCCTGGCTGCCCTCATTTCCGGTGTTACTCTGGTAACGATACTTCCGGAATCTGTCCGGGTCAGATTTTCACGTCCGAGATCACGAACACAGCCTAATCCAACTTACGGATTCGTTACGCTCCTTGCAATTGGCCTTGGAGCAACAATTGGGTCTCCACTTTTCATAATTCTCCCCGTGAACATTGAACAGTATGCCATTGTTTCAGTGGTTTCCCTTGTAATAGCCGGGCTCCTGAGCATCGGAATTGCGCGCATATATTCCTATATGTTCCGCTATTCATCAGCCAACGGAATAGATGTTGTCGGGGGCCCGACCTTTGTCAGGGTTTCAACAAGAGAAAAATCGGTCAGGTATTTCCTGGCAAGATTTTCACTCTGGATTGCCAATACATCCCTTGCCGCGTTCTGTGCAATATTCTTCTTCACGTTCACGTTCCAGACACTTCCCGTCATAGCGCCTGCAGTTGGCCTGTCTCAATCCTCAGCTATATTCCTGGGATACGCAATTGTCGGCATGTTTGCTGTCTGGTTCGTCATCAATGCATTCTTTGAAAAAAAATTTATAAGGGTAATTGCCCGGGCACAGATCCTTTTTCTTGCCATTATGATATCCATAATAGTTGCACAGGGCCTGATTCTGGGCATTCATGGGAACTGGAATGTTTCCGGGCTAATGTCTGACCGCTCCGGAAATCTTCCCCTGGACATAATTGAGAACACGGGATACCTGTTCATACTCTTTTTTGGCTTTCAGGAAATCCAGAGCGTGAGTAAGGAGAGTCTCAAGGAATCCAGGGTACCGATCTTTTCCAGGCTCTTCAACAGGGGAAGGCCGTACCCTTCGTCCAGTTACATTCCAATGTCAATGTATGCTACAGTTATACTTGCAACCTGCATAATGATCTTCGATGCCCTGACCATGTTCTCCGTGCATCCGTCACTAGGAAAGTTGCAGTCAGCCCAGATTCCTGCGCTCTACATTGTCAGTACCTATATCAGCCCGCAATTTCAGATTTACACACTTGTGGCATTCCTTCTTGCAACCGTTACAACTTTTGTTCCGGCATTCATAGCAGCATCAAAGCACCTGAGGGAACTTGTGGAGGATGGTTTCTTCCCCAGATCCCTGAAGGGCCTTTCCTGGGTGTTTACCATTATACTGATTGCAATCCTTTCACTGACCAATCCAGATTTCCTTGTAAACATAACGGACTTCATGGTGCTGGTGGCACTTGCCATAATATGCCTCTCCGCATTCTGGCTGAGAAATATAAGCAAGAAAGTCCCCAGAGGGGTGATTGTTGTTGCACTGGGGTCCGGATTGTTCGCCTTTTTTGTTGACGCACTCCTATATCCACAGAATCCCACAGTTGTACTCCTTGGGGTCATTGCAGTCATACTCAGTTTCCTCACCTATGATGTTGTGTCGCTGGGAACCATAGGACTCCAGATCTTTGTCATATTCTTCGACCTTGTTGCCTTTATGTTTGAGGCAATATTCCCCTCATCAATCGCCATAACCTACCCCTCGTTCTTTGGACCACTGGCAGGACATGTTCTTCTTCCCTTTGTACTTCTGAGAGTGATACTCCTGCTGAGTGCAGCAACGGTTTTTGTAAATATAATAATGGATGTTTTCGTGATCAAGCGAATTGATGTGACCGGCGCCCAGGCCAGAAGGAATTGAGATGATTCCGATCCATCAGGCAGCAGTGGGCTGACATTACCACATGCCAGAAGACTGAAAATGCCTGCTTCACTGACACTGCTTCCCTCATGCATTTTGGAAGATCATACTCCACATCCAGCCACTCATCATGGATGGTTTGTCGGGTTTCAAATCCGGCATGCAATGCTGATTCATTCGGGGTGCGACATTCATTAATGTTCGCACTGTAAAAAGTTTAAGATCACGCCACTGCCAGAAGGTGGAAGAAAGCATATGGCAGCATTGCAGAGACTACAAGAAAGATGACCCTGGCAATCTCGCCTGAAAAACCCAGAATATCACCGTTAGTGCCTCCAAATGTTCTGTCAAGCCTGAGGATGGTGAACACATACGCAAGAATGGCAACAGCAACCCCAAGCAGGAAAATCCACCATGTGAACAGAGAAATAATGAAGAGAAGCAGAATGTTAACATATATGGCAGTGTCCTGTGAAGCCATAAGTTTCTGGAAACTCACAAAGAGCCCCTCCTGGAAAAGCGGTTTTCCAATCCTCAGGCCAATCATATAGGCAGTCTTCGTAAGGACTTCTGAAATTATTATTGCTGCAACTCCGGTATTTCTGTTGAATGTTGTGAGCGCGGCAAAAAATAGAAGGTATATGATAAACGCAGATCCGAATCCGCCGGCTCCGAGATAATGATCTTTGAGTATCTCCTTTCTGCGTTCCGTGCTTCCTCTGAACATCAGAGCATCCCCTGTATCCAGCACACCGTCAAGGTGGTTGAAACCTGACATTAAAAGGATTGCTGCAACAGCTCCGGCCGATGCCAGAAGCGGACCACCTGTTGTGAAAAGTATGAAATAAGCGGCTGAAGCAACGGCACCATTTATCAGGGCCGGAACGAAGAACCACAGTGGCATGGCTCTGTCAAAACTCTGGCATCTTGCGGGAATAATGCTGAAAAACGATATGGCACAGAGAATGCCGGACCTTGTGGAACTTCTACTCACACATGATATATAAGATGGTGAATCTAAATGTTTGTCCTGGTGAACTTGCGATCCATATTAACAGGACAACCAGGGCACAGACGTATTAACCTGATCTGCAGGAAACATAATCTCCAACGGATCAGCATTCAGGTCTGTGCAGCATGCCGTGAACGATGATGCACCGGCACCTCTGCACCATAAAAAACATGAACGGATTCCCATTAACGCTGTAAGGATTAACATCCATATCATCAGAATCCTGCAGAAAGTTCACCGGGATGGAAAGCATTCCCAATCATCGTATCAATCTGGAGGGTGGGAAATCCCGGATAACTATGCAGATCGGTGATTTCTGGAGAACCGGAAATGAAAAAGAATGTGGATCACGGCGGGAATATCTGGTCAGCGGCCAGACGTCTTGATGTAGCAGCGGGAGAACTGCTCGACTTCAGCTCTAACCTCAATGACTTCCCGATTTCCTATCCGGATGG
>JAVYSG010000022.1:0-19396 GCA_038729325.1 Thermoplasmataceae archaeon
CATGGGATATATAAAAATATTGTGATGCATTCATGGTCATTTTCAGTATTTTCAGAACGATAGCTATGAATATAATATTTGCATATTGAACTGTGAGACCGGAATACGTCAAGGTTAACATACCCTCAGGTGAAAATTATGTCAGATTGAGGGAAACTATCCATGAACGTATGCTCCACACTGTCTGTGAGGAGGCCAGGTGTCCGAATGTTGCAGAGTGCTGGGGATCTGGAACGGCAACGTTTATGATAATGGGCAGCAATTGCTCCCGGGGCTGCAGATTCTGTTCCGTAACCCATGGTAAGATGCAACCCCTTGATCCTGATGAACCTGAAAAAGTTGCACAGGCCGCAAGCCTTATGGGACTCAGTTATGTTGTCATTACATCAGTTGACAGGGACGATCTTCCGGATCAGGGCGCCTATCACTTTTCAAGTGTTATCCGCAGGGTGAAACAGAATATTCCCAATGTGGAGGTTCTGATTCCAGATTTCCGTGGAGAACGAGACCTCATTCGTATGATAGTGGATGCCGAACCATCTGTTCTGGCGCATAACGTTGAAACTGTCAGGAGGCTTACGCCAGGCGTCAGGGACCCGAGAGCCGGATATGACCAGTCACTGGAGCTTTTGAGATATGTAAAAGAGGTCAATCCTGAAATGCTGACAAAATCATCCATAATGCTGGGTCTTGGTGAACGTGACGATGAGGTTGCGGAGACGCTCAGAGATCTGCGGTCAGTGGGCGTTGACATTGTAACAATTGGGCAGTATTTGAGGCCGTCAAGGATGCAGCTGGAAGTTGTGGAATACTCACCCGTGGAGAGGTTCACCATGTTTGAGAAAATGGGCTATTCCATGGGTTTCTCATTCGTTGCTTCTGGTCCCCTCGTGAGGACATCCTACAGGGCAGCAGAGGCATGGACAAAAAGGAGGTTGAAAAATGACTGAAGTGGTTAATGAACAGGTAGAAAAGGAAAAGCACATCAGGGGTTTCGGAGCAATGATTCTTTCCAGAACTCTTGACAGGAAAATAATAACGGCGCAGAGGCAGGGAAGGGTGGGTTTCTATACGCCTACAATGGGCCAGGAGGCAGCACAGATAGGCCTCTCCATGGCACTTTCCAAGGATGATCTGCTTTACGAGTATTACAGGGATGTCCCCATGATGCTGCATCGTGGAGTTCCGCTGGAAATTATCCTCAACCAGGTATTCGGGAACAGGGATGATCTTGCGAAGGGCCGGCAGATGCCAAGCCATCTTGTCGCCAGGGACTATAATTTCATGTCTGTTCCCAGTCCCGTAGCAACAAATCTTCCGCTCGCAGTGGGTACAGCGTTTGCCAAGGTTTACCGCCATGAGCCTGGAATAGTGGTTGCCAGCTTTGGTGACGGGTCCTCATCCACTCCTGATTTCCACTCAGCTATGAACATGGCTGCAGTTTTCAATCTCCCTGTGCTGTTCTTCTGCGAAAACAATGGTCTTGCAATTTCACTTCCTGTTGAAAAGCAGACAAAAACAGAGATATGGAAAAAAGCAGAAGCTTATGGAATGGCAGGTTTCAAGGCGGACGGCAATAATATGGTTGAGATGTACAGAGTTGCACAGCAGGCTGTTGACCACGTAAGATCTGGTAAGGGTCCGGCTCTTCTTGAGGCCAGATGCTTCAGGATGGGCCCGCACTCAACCTCTGATGATCCAACAAAGTACGAGAGTGACATAGTGCAGGAAGGATCCGACCGCGATCCCATAGTGGTAACTCAGAACGCACTGAAGGCAATGGGCCTGATTAACGATCAGCTGGTGGATAAGGTTAAGAGCGAATCGGTCAGGATTGTAAACGAGAAGTTTGATCAGCAGGAGAAGATACCGCCACCAGATCCTGAGACGATGTTCCAGGACGTATACAGAAACGAGACGTGGATAATAAAGGAGGAAAAGGGTGAGATCCTTTGAGTACAATGAATATGGTTCAGGCAATAAACAGCACACTTGACATGAAGATGGCTGCAGACGATTCCATTATCCTTCTGGGCGAGGACATTGGAAAAGACGGGGGTGTATTCAGGGTTACCGATGGGCTGCAGGGCAAATATGGGCAGCAGAGGGTAATAGATACTCCACTGACGGAACTTGGCATCGTCGGAATGGCCATTGGAATGGCTGTCTACGGACTCAAGCCGGTCCCGGAAATACAGTTTCAGGACTTCATATACACCGCAATGGATCAGATCATAAACCAGATGGCAAAGATGAGATACAGGACAGCTGGAAAAATCACAGTTCCTCTTGTGCTCAGAACCCCATATGGCGGTGGCATACGGGGTGGACTCTATCATTCTCAGAGCGGAGAATCTTATTTCGTACACACTGCCGGACTCACCGTTGTAACTCCTTCCAATCCTTATGATGCAAAGGGACTTCTCTCCGCTTCACTGGACCTTGAGGACCCCGTGATATTCCTTGAACCAAAGAAACTTTACAGATTCCAGAAGATGGATGTCCCCGATGAGGATTACAAAGTAGAAATAGGAAAGGCAAAGAGGGTCCGGGAAGGCGATTCCATTACCATAATCACATATGGTTCAATGGTTCCCACGGTGGTAGCGGCAGTTGAAAAGAACAAGGTGGACGCAGATATTATAGACCTGATAACTCTCAGCCCCCTGGACATTGACACAATCAGCACTTCTGTGAAGAAGACCGGCAGAGTGATGATCGTGCATGAGGCTCCGAGAACGCTGGGAATGGGTGCAGAAATCTCCGCCATGATATCTGAACGGCTGATTGAATATCTCTATGCACCAATACTCAGAGTGACAGGCCCGGATACGCCTTTTCCATACAGACTGGAGGATTATTACCTCCCGAATGAGAAGAGGATAATGGATGCAGTTGACAAACTTCTGAAATTCAGGTGATCAAGATGTACAGTTTCAAGTTGCCGGATATAGGAGAGGGAGTGTCAGAAGGAGAAATTGTAAAGTGGCATGTGAAGGTGGGCGATCACATTTCCAGGGAACAGGATATGGTCGAAGTTATGACCGATAAGGTAACTGTAAAGATACCGTCACCTGTTGAGGGCACAGTAAATAAGATCCTGTTCAGTGAAGGCCAGGTGGTTTCCGTTGGATCTGAAATGATAATAATAGATAGTGGCGAAGCCACACCTGCGGAGAAGCCTGAACCGAAGGAAACTACAGCAAAAGTGGAGGTTGCTTCAGCGGCCCCAGCTCAACCGGCCGCGGGAAGAGTTCTTGCCTCACCTGCGGTAAGAAGAATAGCCAGGGAGAAGGGCATAGATCTATCTGGTGTATCAGGAAGTGCCGGGAATGGGCGCATAACACTTGATGATCTCGAGAGGCACATAGAAAAGAGCACAGAAAAGCTTGCTGAACCTGTTGTTCAGGCAAAGAAGGAAGAGGTACGGACTCAGAATATCCCGGAACCGGTTTTAGAAAACCAGCAGGATGAAATTCTGGAACCCAGGGGATTGAGAAGGATCATATTTGAAAACATGACAAAATCCAAACAGATCATACCTCACTTTACAGTGGTGGAGGAGGTCGATATGACGCGTATCTCCACAATGATATCGGACCTCGCCGCCATGGACACGAAGCTTACATACACATCATTCTTTGTGAAAGCCTCCACAGTTGCCCTGAAGGAATACCCATACCTTAACGCAATATACAACGAAACTTCAAAAAACTACACACTCAGGAAGTCCTACAACATAGGTATGGCCGTTGACACTCCAAACGGACTAACTGTTGCGGTTGTAAAAAATGCAGATACGAAGAGCCTGTTGAAAATAGCAGGCGAAATTGCAGATCTTGCCTCCAGGGCCAGAACCAGCGATCTCAAGCTGTCCGAGGTTCAGGATTCTACCTTCACTGTCACCAATGTTGGCACAATAGGTGGACTCATGTCAACACCCATCATCAATTTCCCTGAGGTGGCAATTCTTGGCGTGCACAGGATCAGAAAAGTTAAGGAAGATGGTGAGGAGAAGATGAAGACCTATCTCTCACTGTCATGTGACCATAGACTCATAGACGGGGCAATGGCCACCAGATTCCTGGTGAGGATCAAACAGATTCTGGAGAAGCCTGAGTATTTTCTAGTAAGGTGAAGGCATGGATTTTGATGTCATAATAATAGGTTCCGGTCCAGGAGGATATGCCGCTGCCATCCGCCTTGGCCAGAAGAACAAGAAAGTTCTGCTTGTGGAGAAGGATCGGATTGGTGGAGAATGCCTTAATTACGGATGCATACCATCGAAGGCTTTCATAGAACTGTCCCATTCCGTGGGTTACCTCCATGATATGCCGGGGGTGAAATCAGACATCAGCATTGACATGGGGGAATGGCAGAAGTGGAAATGGGGTATGATAGGGCGCCTCACCGGTGGTGTCGAAACTCTTTGCAAATCATACGGGGTGCAGATTGAGAAGGGGGAAGCTTTCATAAAGGATCGAAACACCATAACCGTAAACTCGAGAAATTTCACGGGAAACAACCTGATAATTGCAACCGGTTCGGTTCCAGTAAAATTCCCATCAATGAAGGACGTCTTTTACAACAGGGAAATACTTGACATTAACAGTATTCCGGCGAACCTGGTGATTATCGGCGGAGGATACATAGGGGTTGAACTGGGAACGGCATTCGCCAAGCTGGGAACTTCTGTTACCATAATTGAGATGATGGAGGGCATTCTGCCTGGAGTTGACAGAGAGCTGGTAAAGCCCGTGGAGCGTAGGCTGAGAGAACTTAAGGTCTCCATACGCACATCAACCAAGGTTGAATCTGTAGAGAAGGCGGATACCTACCAGGTCAAAATTGAGGGTGGAGAAACAATTTCTGCCGACAATGTCCTGCTCACAGTTGGAAGGAAGCCAAACACTCAGGGTTTCGGACTTGAAAATCTTGGATTGGAAATGGATCATGGCTACATCAGGACAGACGACAGGAAACAGACAAGTGTCCCGGGCGTCTATGCCATAGGAGATGTATCAGGCCAGCCAATGCTTGCCCACAAGGCGTATTATGACGCCGAAATTGCTTCAGACAATATATGTGGAATAGACAGCAGAGTTGACTACAGGGCTATGCCCTACGTCATATATTCAGACCCTGAGGTATCGTATACAGGTGAACTATCCGGTAAGCTATCCTATTTCCCAGCGGCGGCCAACGGAAGATCGCTGTCCATGAACAACACCATCGGAACCTTCAGGATTTACACTGATGACCGTAACAATGTCAGGGGAGCCGGGATTGTGGCTCCACATTCATCCGAACTCATATCTGAACTTTCACTTGCCATCGAATCCGGGCTGAATGCCATGGACATAGGTCTGACCATACATCCGCACCCCACAGTGTCAGAGGGTGTGAAGGAAATGGCGGAGGGAATTTATGGACTACCCCTTCACTTCAAACCTCGCAGTTGATCTGGGCAGGATAGAATATTCCTCATGCCTGGATCTCCAGAGATTCCTTGTAGGTGAAGTACGATCAGGCCGGATTCCCGGGATTCTCCTCTTTCTTGAACACCCCCCAGTTTATACCATCGGGAGAAAAGCTGATCCGGAGAATTATCCCATGGTGGAAGTCGTAAAGACCGACCGGGGAGGAGATGTTACATATCATGGACCGGGTCAGCTTGTCATATATCCAATACTCAGAATAGCAGAAGGGGATCACGTTGATGTCAGGGCATTCGTACACAAGATAGAGGATATAATGATAGATTCTCTCAAAGCTTATGGATACTCAGCTTCCGTGGGAGATGAACCGGGGATATGGATTCATGAAGAAGGCACAAGCAGGAAGGTTGCCTCAATAGGCATGGCCATCGACCATGGGATTTCATACCACGGAATAGCCATTAATCTTTCTCCGGATGCAATCAGTGGATTTGAGAGGATACGCCCATGCGGGCTCAACCCGGATGTTATGGGGTATGTTAATGTTCCCCGTGACAGGATTATAAACACCATTACGGCAAACTTTTCATTGAGATTTGGACCCTTTCGCGTGATAAAGCAGGACGAGCTGCCGTCCGCACAGCAATAATTATTCCGGGAGCAGCCCGACTTCTTACGATTCCCTGTGAATACTCCAGATGCGTTCGGCTATACCCTGTCTCTTATTTGACACAATGGCAAGCATGAACAACAGTGATGAAATCCTGTTGAGATAGGTAAGAATTGGTGTTTCGATCTGGAGTTCCCTGGTGACCGACACTGCATATCTCTCAAGGCGCCTCGATACCGTCCTTGCCATGTGCAGTGAAGTGGCCTGAGGAGATCCATCAGGGACAACAAAAAGCTGTATCTTTCCAATCTCTGATCTGTAGGCCTTGACCCTTTCCTCCAGCCATAGCGTCCTTTCCGGAACAATCTTTCTTCCTTTGCCGGATGTGGTTATATGCTCCCCCAGTGTGAAAAGATCGTCCTGCATCTGCCTGAGATCGGCCCTTATGTCATCCCAGAGTGCCAGGGTCAGGGCGTTTCCAATGAATGCTATTGTTTCATCAAGCGTACCTTCAAGATTCACAAGTGCTGATCCCTTGCTGACTCTTTCCCTGAGACCGGTATCAGTTTCCCCGGTGTCTCCCCTTCTGGTAAACATTCTGAGCCATGTTCAATTTCCGAATAAAGTTTGCCTGTCTACCCTGAATTGGGGCAGGTATATGTAGAATATACTGGCATATATATTGTGAGTAGACGACAATTTACTATATATGCATACATAAAATATTTATGCGAAACTCATACGGAATGCTACAATTATGAAGTGACAAGTGATGGTGAAGGCGAATGACGACAGTAATCTCCTGAGTGCGCTTGATCAGGCAAAAACCGGGAAATTCCATGTGAAGACTATTTTCACGGCGGGTATGGGTTTTTTCTCCGATGCCTATGATCTCTTTGTAACCTCAACGGCCATTCCCATCATAGTTGCAGTTTTCGGCATTACAAACTCCCACAACATTTTTGGCACCAGTTACGTGGGTCCTCTGGGTGCTGCCTCCGTTGAAACTGGAATGATCGGTGCCATGGCCCTGTTTGGGGCTTTTGTTGGCGCCATTGTCTTCGGGCGGATCGCTGACCTCAAGGGAAGGCGATATATTTATGGGCTGGAAATGACCATATTGCTGGTTTTTGCCATAGTATCGGCATTTTCAATTAATATCCCAATGCTCATGATTTCAAGATTCATACTGGGAATAGGAGTTGGTGGAGATTATCCGGTAAGCTCCACAATTATGAGCGAATATTCCAGTGTCAGGAACCGCGGAAAAATGGTGCTTTCTGTATTTTCCATGCAGGGTTTCGGTTTACTTTTTGGAAGCCTCATAGGCCTTGTTTCCATACATTTCTTGCCTCTCGACTATGCATGGAGGGTGATGCTCGGTTTTGGTGCTGTCCCGGCCGCTTCCGTCATATATCTTCGCAGGAGGATAAAGGAAAGCCCCAGATACTCCATAGAGATGGGTGACAGAGCAGGAGCTGCTGCTGCCGTACAGGCTGCAACAGGAAAGAAGGTATCCGTGACAACAGTGAGGACAAAGGCAAAGAAGATGTCTCCATCGCAGTTTCTGAGGAACTACTGGGTGATACTGCTGGGAACAGCGGGTTCCTGGTTTCTCTTTGATATGGCATTTTACGGCACATCAATCAACAGCGGTCAGATATTGAGTGAAATCGGATATGGTGCCGTTGCCGGCAATCTTAAGGAGACCATATTCAACATTGCAGTTGGAAACGCCCTTCTGGCTGGACTTTTTGCCGTTCCAGGCTACTGGCTCGCCGTTGGCCTTGTGGACAGGGTGGGGAGGAAAAGACTGCAGTGGATTGGATTCACAGCCATGGCTGTCATATACTTCATATTCGGCCTCAAATATACCACGATCAGCAAAGATCTGGTACTCTTCGTTGCACTCTACGGTTTATCATATCTCTTTGGCAACCTCGGCCCGAATTCCACAACTTTCCTGATTCCCACTGAACTGTTTCCCACAGAATTCAGGACAACGGGCCACGGAATTTCGGCATCTTCAGGAAAACTTGGAGCAGGAATTTTCACTTTCATGATACCGGTGATAGAGGCACTTTACGGCCTCCCCACGGTTCTTGGCGCCCTTACTTTAATTGCCGTTACGGGAACAGTGATCACATTCCTGACAATTAAGGAGACAAAGAACAGGAGCCTTGAAGAGACCTCACTCTCCTTAAAGCCTCCTTCTTCCTCACTTAATCCCGGCACCAAGCTGTGATAATATCAGGACACTGATTGACGGTATATGTCAAGGACTGCTGAGAGATCCCGGTATGCCAGTTCAGGATCGAATGGAACATCTGTGTCTTTTTCCACCGACTCTATGAAGGACTCGAATTCCTTCTGGAATACATCATATTTTGGGATGTTCATTCTTTTACCGTTCATTACCAGATCACCAAATGCAGTGATCCTGGACGGCATCTTAAAGTCCTCATGAGATCTGGTTGCGGGGTCTTCATAAATTGACCCATTGGAGCCGATTATCTCCAGCCCCGGAACATCAGGAGGATTCCTGTATGCCCACGAATAATACAGGATGCCCGTAGCTCCGCTCTTGAACGAGAACATTGCAACTGTATTGTCCTCACCCTGAAGTGATGAACCGCCATGAACAGATCTTGCAGCCACTGTATCGTACACGCCACCCAGATTGAGCATTGTATCAACGTAATGTATGCCTCCATCTATCAAGGCGCCACCTCCCATTGTGTTTTTTGTTGCCCTCCAGCCCTCTTTCTCGTACACTCTCTGATCTCTTACAATTATTGTGTGCACCGTACCTATTTTTCTGCTTTCCATGGCACGCTTTGCTTCCTGAACTGATGGATCAAAATAATACTGTTCAAGCACCATGAACTTTACTCCTGCCTTCCTGGAGAAATCAATCATTTCCCGCGATTCCTCCAGGGATGTGGAAATTGGTTTCTCCAGCGTCACATGTTTACCCTTCTTCATGGCTGCAATTGCCATATCTCTGTGCAGGTTGTGCGGGACAGCCAGATCTATGATCTCAGCACTGGATTCAAGTGCCTGTTCATAGGTTTCATATGAATGTGCCACGGGAAATTTGTCCTCTATTTCCTTCCTTATTTTTGCGTCACGTTCAACTATTCCTATGTCTGCTCCCCGGATGGATCTCAGATGAACCCTGCCGAAGCCTCTGCATCCAACAACAACTATTTCCATAAGGGAACATGCCTGAAAACTTACTTAAACATGCACAATAAAAGGCAGAGAAAAGAGAAATTTTGAGATTCATGAGTTTCAGGGGCAAATGGCTTCATTCCAGATGAAATTCCACTCTCTTGTTGCGCTTTCCCTTGCTCTCTATCCGGTTAAGAACAATTTTTCCTATTTCTCTGGTATCAGATACATGTGTGCCGCCGTCCGCCTGCATGTCCAGACCATCTATTACAATGAGCCTCACTGTATCAAGCGAATTGATCAGTTCCCTCCCCGGAAGGGTTCTGGCAAGGTTCTCCATCTTCCTGGCCACCTGGCCTGGAACCTCTTCCTGATAAATCCTGTGGCCTTCCTGTATAAAGCTGTTGCACTCATCAAGTATATTTTCAACAGCTTCCCTGCTGAAGTCCTGCATATCCAGGTCTATTCTGGCCCTGTCCTGGTATATCTGCCCTCCCGTGAGCAGCCCCTGATCCCCATGTCGTGTAGTCACTATGCCGTCTATGACATGTATGGCAGAATGATACCTCATATGGGAATATCTTCTGTCCCAGTCAATGATTCCGTGAACTTGATCACCGGCAGAAAGCCCTTCGGCCGATTCCAGGGTATGGACAACATCATCGCCGGCCTTCCTCACATCCGTAACCCTGTACTGGCCCTTTTCACTTATCAGGATTCCAGTGTCACCAGGTTGCCCCCCTCCGGCAGCATAAAATGCAGTTCTGTCAAGAATGATTTCATTTCTGTTAAGGGAAACCACTTTTGCATCGAACTCCCGAAGGTTCATATCTTTCCAGTACAACTTCTCTGTCATCGGGACATTAATGCTTCATCCTAAATAGTTTAGCTGTTATGGCAACGGTATATCACTGGGAGCCTTCCTGTATGGGTTTCGTGGCATTTCTTGAGTCAGCGGGGCTTGATTATTTACTTCAGGAATACTTGGTTACCTCATTGCCTGATAACACTTAAATAATAATGGAAAATTACTAAGGATGCCATTAATACGAGAAGAGGACAAAAAGTTCCTTATGCAGGAATTCGAGAAACATTTGAAGGATGATATAGATCTGGTTATCTTTACTTCTGAGAATCCTGAATGCAAATATTGCAAGGAAACCGTGGAACTTGCTGAAGAGGTTTCAGAGATCAACGGAAAGATCCATCTTGAAAAATACGATTTTGACAAGGATAAAAAAGAAGCGGAATCCTTTGGCGTTGAAAAGTTTCCGGCCACTATGGTGACAAAGCACGGTGAGAAAAACGGCCGCGTGAAGTACTACGGTATCCCGTCCGGATATGAATTTGGGTCCCTCATAGAGGATATGAAGAACGTCTCAAACGGTGAGGTGGAAGTTTCTTCCAAGGCCATGGAGATAATCAACAAAATTGACAAGCCTGTAAGCATAAAGGTATACGTGACACCTACCTGCCCGTACTGCCCCAAGGCTGTTGGCACGGCACATAAATTCGCCATACTGAACAAGAACATAACAGGTGAAATGATCGAATCCATGGAGTTCGAACAGGAAGCAGAGGAAGTTGGAGTTTCCAGCGTACCCCACATAGTCATTAACGGAGAAGTACAGTTCGTAGGTGCTTATCCTGACGATCAGTTCGCTGAATATGTAATGGAAGCCTACAACAATCACAGCAAGGCCTGATCAGGGCCGGCATTTCCATCTTCATTTTTATTTTCATACCTGTGTCTTGACCTTCCAAAGAGCCGTACTCTGCTTGTTTTTGGGGGTTTTGCAGACGGCCCGTGCATCCTTACATTCACTACGTGGTAGATCGACGCTGCCGCAAACACTGCCGCTGCGATCTCCATGCTCTCATATCCGAGGAATGCAAAGAAGAGTCCTATTGTGGCAATACCTGCCACGGGAATCAGGAAAAACCAGTCATGAGCCAGAAGTGTCTTTCTATGGGTCCCGCGGTATTTCATATGTGTACGGAGAGCGGCAAAGTTTATGATGGCATAAGCGGCGATCACGCATGTGTTTGATGATTCAACTATGGTGCCAAAGGACGCGACCGGCATCATTGCAGCCGCCAGAATCAGGGAAACAATAATGGCTACAAGTGGCGTGGAAAACCTGTCAAGCCTTGAAATCGGCTTTGGAAGTTCACCGTCTCTTCCCATGGCGAACATTACCCTCGATGTTCCAAGTATACCGGTAAGTATTACTCCGGACGTTGCCACAAGTGCCCCCACTGAAACGAGTATCACTAGCCAGCCAAACCCTGTCATGGATGAGGCATATGCCAGAGGAGATGCTGATGATGCAAGTTCCGATGCAGGAACAAGGCCCAGCGTTGCAAGGCTGATGAGGAAATACAGCACTGCAGATATCAGAATGGACACAATAATCGCAAGCGGTATTGTCTTCTCTGGATTGATTACCTCCTCTGAAACTGTTGTTACCCTGGAGAAGCCGGAAAAAGCAAAGAAGATGATGGCTGCCCCTGATATGATTCCAGATGGTCCCCTGACAAAGAAATCTTTGAAATGCGACGGATGAATGAAAAACAGTCCGACCACTGTGAATATAACCAGGATCACCACGTTTACGGCTACTATTGCCCTGAGTGTCCTTGCAGAATTCTTGATACCCAGAGCGTTGATCACTGCAAATGATGACACTATGGAAACAGCAATGAAGATGTCTGGAAACCTGGAATTGAAAAGGGCATCCAGATAACTTCCGAAGCTTATTGAAACCGCAGACAGCGCAATTATATTCCCGAATGTCCACAGGGAGCCGCCGACAAAACCTGCATAAGGGGACAGGGATTCCCTGCCATATTCATACACTCCGCCCTCCTTGTCAACATGCCTTGCAATCTGCGAAAAACTTATTCCGGTAAAAATTGCAACCATGCCTGCAAGAGGAATTGAAAGAAGAACTGCCGGACCAGCTGCCCCCGCTGAGATTCCTATTATGACGAATATACCGGCTCCGATTATTGCTCCAAGATTGATTATAACCGCATCCTGAAATTTCAGTGTCCTTGTAAGAATCTGCGGCATGATCAGATATATGCCTATCATAGATAACACTTGGTGGACACATCTGTGTGGGAATGAAAATAACGGGTGAGGCAGGCTGCGCATAAATTATTTTACTTGTTTTCGACTCTCCATATATGACATCGTATGAAGTCATGAACGGAATAGTTACAAAGGCAGCCACTGAGGAGAGCTTCAGGAAAGACATAACTGGGTTCAACAAATCGTTCCAGTTTAAACCGTCAGACACAAAGCCTTACTATGTGGAGATATCCAATGGATCAGTATCACTGAAAGAGGGTGAGCTGCAGGGTGCAAGCGCCACAATTTCCGCAACAGATCAGGCACTTACAGACATTTTCACTGGCAAGCTCGATGCCATAAAGGCCTTCATGCAGGGGCAGCTCAAGGTCAGCGGAGACATTTTCAGCGCACAGAAACTCACAGGCATAGTTTCAAAGATAAGGAAGTGATTGAATGCAGATCAGCAGGGTCACGGTAATAGGGGCAGGAATCATGGGCCATGGAATTGCTGAGGTTGTGTCCATGGCCGGATTTCCGGTTATTCTGGAGGATGCATTTCCGGAAGCCCTCAAAAAAGCGGAAGGATCGCTGAAGACCAGCCTGGAGAGGATGAAGAAATCAGGCAAGATAAGTGATGCGGCCTACTCAGAGATCATGGGCCGGATAAGTTTTTCCAGCAATATGGCGGAAGCTGTCAGAGACGCTGACCTTATCATTGAAGCGGTTCCTGAGATCCCGGACCTGAAGGTCTCAGTCATAAAGGATATAACTGCAAACTGCAGGGCAGATGCCATAGTGGCATCCAATACTTCAAACATAAGAATATCGACACTGGCCAATCATGCACAGGCTCCGGAACGTGTTCTGGGGCTTCATTTCTTTAATCCGCCTGTGATCATGAAGCTGGTTGAAGTGATAAAATCTGACAGGACGGCACAGAATGTGTTCGATGCAACCTACGAGTTCTCAAAGAAGATCGGAAAAACCCCCATAAAAGTCCTTAAGGACAGCCCTGGTTTTGTTGTAAACAGGATCAATGCACCGGAGAGCCTTCTCTTCTGCCTGCTCCTTGACAGGAACATGGCCAGACCTGAGGAAATAGATGCCTTTGCCAAATCGCAGGGACTTCCCATGGGGCCCTATGAGCTTATGGATTACGTGGGCATTGACACGGTTGTTCACTCCCTTGAATACTATGCTGATACCCTTGACAAAGAATACGGGAAATGCACATACTTCAACAGATTCATGGAATCAGGAAAACTCGGTTTGAAATCCGGAAGTGGTTTTTATGTCTGGGAAAACGGGCATGCAAAAATTCCTGAAGCAAAGCCAGCAAACGTTCTGGACCTGATGGACATACTCTCGGTGGAAATCAACGAAGCTGTTAAAATTATAGAGGAGGGTGTTGCACAGCCTTCAGACATAGAAACAGGAGTAAAACTCGGAATGAACAGGCCTTTCGGACCAATTTCGGTTGCAGAAGGCCTCACAAATGCAGAAATAAAGAAGAAGCTAACAACTTTGAGCCAGAAATTTGACACAAAGATCTTCTATCCTGCAAAGTCAATAGAATCAGGTAAACTGAAGGAGGTTATTTCAGGAAAGCCCAGGGAGTCCCAGGCTCCAAAGGCAGCTGAAACCCATGCTGCTGAACACACTGAACAGCCCGGCGAACCCGTCAGACTTGAGCGAAATGAAAAGACCAGGGTCGCCCACCTTATCCTTAACAACACGAAAAACAACCTTATCAACTCCGAGGTTCTGTCATCCCTTGAAAAGCATCTGAAAACCCTGTGGAATGATCATGAGATAAATGTAATAATCGTGAGGGGGGAGGGTAACAATCTCTCTGCCGGAGCGCAGCTGACACAGTTTTTCAGCGGACCGATGGACTTCTCTGAAAATTCCAGGATCGGCGAGAGAGTATTCAGGCTGCTGTCGGAAATACCAAAGATCACCATAGCCGAGATGAAGGGATTCACCCTTGGTGGAGGATTTGAGCTTTCAATATGGTGTGATATAAGGGTTGCCACGCCTGAGACAACAATAGGTTTCCCTGAGACAACGCTGGGACTTGTCCCGGGATGGGGTGGCAGCCAGAGGCTCAGCAAACTGCTGGGAATGTCCAGGGCAGCATATCTGATTCTGACCGGTGAGCGCTTTGACGGGAAATACGCCCATGAGATTGGGCTTGTTTCCAGAGTCTTCGAAAAGGAAAAACTTGCAGAGGAAACAGATAGGCTGGGAGAGGAACTGGCATGGAAAATAGCACCTGTTTCGGCTGCAATGGCCAAGAAGCTCATTTACAAGGGAAGCGAGATGGGCGCGGACGACGGTCTTGAGATGGAATCTGTTGCCATGGGCTTACTCTACGGGACAGATGATCTGAAGGAGGGGATTTCCGCTTTCCTTCAGAAGAGAAAGCCGGAATACAAGGGAAGATAATTAGAGAAGCGAAGCCTCCGCAAGGAGGTCAGCCATATCCCTTGTTTTACTTTCTTTGGACAGGTTGGCCAGGCATATTGGGCATGCAGTAACTATTTCCGATGCGCCTGTGGAAATCAGCTCAGAATACCGTTCTTCCGATACCTTTGTCGACAGATCAGGAAAAATGAGTTCATCCGGTCCGCCACAGCACATGTTCTTCTTTCCATTTCTTGGAGCCAGCACCGCATCAGCTGCCCTGCTTATGAGTGTTAATGGTACCTGGTATGAATCCTCCCTCAGGACAAAATGGCATGGTTCATGATACACAACCTTTCTGTCCGCTTTTGATATATTCAGTCCTGAAAGCAGGTCCGCATAGAATACCACATCCAGATCAAAGCCTTCCACGTATTCTGGATACGTGTGCTTCAGAAGATCGTATGTGTGAGGATCAACAGTAATGATCCGTTTTGCGCCATACTCCTTGAGCATCCTGTATACCCTGTTTGCGTATTCCCTGAACTCTTCCAGATAGCCCAGATCGTACAGGAACGTACCAGGATATGGTTCCCCGGGTCCAGGGTATGAAAAATGATTGCCTGCTGCCTGAAGCAACCTCACAATGTTACGGAGTGAGTTGTTCAGCTGTCTCTGTAACGATCTGTTCCTCTGAGAGGTTGACACTTTTATGATAGAAGGGTGATCTGCAATTATGCCAGCCATTATTTTTGAAACATGATCACCTGCCATCTGCCTCACCCGGTTGAGACCACCGGTATAGGCCATTAACTGATACATTTTGCCGGTGTACAGAACATCAGACATTCCTTCATCAAACTTCAGCCCCTCTGCCCAGTTGTCCGAAGATGGAGAGACGCCCAGTGGATTCATGTATTTCATTGTGGCTGCCACAATCATTTTTGCATATGGATTCTGGTTGCCCCTGATCTTTTTCTCAACTATGAGGCTTCTTGCAAGGTGGCTGACAACACCGGCATTTACGCCGGCAGGGCATACCTGAAGGCACGCAAAGCAATCCAGGCATGAATAGAAACTGTCAGAAATGTCCAGGGTCCCCTCTCTTCCCTCCCTTACTGCGTTCACGAGTTCGTGACCCATTATGACCCGCCCTCTCGCACCCTTCCACAGGTCATAGCCTGAAGCAGGCAGCGTGGGACAGACACTTTCGCAGAAGCCGCAGCTGATGCACTTCCCCACCTCATCCTGAAGCATGTCCAGAACAGATTCAGTCAAACATCTTCCCCCTGTTCATTATCCCCATTGGATCGAAACTCGTCCGTATTGTTTTCATGATATCCATCACATAGGGGTTGCCGCTTGAATCAAGTTCCATTCTGAGAAGTTCCTTTTTCTCAATCCCGATTCCATGTTCAGCAGAGACACTGCCGCCATATTTCAGGGCTATTTTTCCAAAGTCTTCCTGGAACCTGTCCACCTTCTTCATCTGATCAGCGTCACCGGTATCCGCGAATATATTCGCGTGTATGTTGCCGTCTGCAATGTGGCCGAAGAGTGCTGCCCTGACCCCATCCTCCTTGAGCTTCTCCTCGCTTTCCCTGAGTGCCATTGGGAGGCTGGAGGCTGGCACAACAATGTCTCCAATGACTACCCTCTCCGTTGCTGATGACCTTTCACTGAGCAGGGAAGCATAAGCCCCTTTTCTGGCTTCGTATATGCGGGCCATTTCTGCTGGATCTGTTGTAACAGTGACATCTGTTGGGGAAAACTGCCTGAGTACGGAAACGGCTTCATCTAGCTGTCGCTGCAGACTTTCCCTGGTTGATGAAATGTCAACTATGAGCATGTAGAGTGCAGATTCTGGAAAGTGCATGCCTCTGGCTTTTTCCAGGGAATTCATAGTGATCCTGTCCAGGAATTCCGCTATTTCAGGAGTTATTCCTTTCTCTTTCAGGGAGGAAATTGCCATCCCAACTTTCTCGATATCCCGGTAATATGCCAGAATCCGTCCCTTTGTTTCAGGTACTGGCCATATCTTCAGTATGGCCTTTGTTATGATTCCCAGAGTCCCCTCTGCACCCACAAACATTGCAGTCAGATCATAGCCAGCGGTTCTCTTAAGCACTTTTCCTCCAAGATTTACCACTTCACCGTTGGGAAGAACAACCTCCAGACCAAGAACCCAGTTTCTGGTTGTCCCGTAAGTTGCGGCTCTCAGCCCGCCGGCATTTGTGGAAATGGACCCGCCAACAGTGGCCGCCATTGAACTTGCCGGATCAGGCGGATAGAAATGCCTGAAATGCGACAGGTTTTCGTTCAGGGTGTCAAGTCTGACCCCAGGCTCCACTATGACATATCTGTCCTGCGGCTTCACCTCAAGTATCCTGTCGAAGCGGGACATACTGATGACCAAAAATCCATTGAGCGGCACTGAAGAGCCAGTTAGAGAAGTTCCGCCACCTCTCACAACCACCGGGACTGAATATTTCTGGCACAGTTTCATCACAAGGCTTACCTGGTGTACGGTCTCCGGAATAACAACAGCGATCGGTTCGCTGCCCTGAAAATATGACGCGTCTGTTTCATAGGGAATTTTCTGCTCATGTTTCTGAATAAGCGCGTTGCCGACTGATGATTTCAGTTCCTCGAGGAATGTCATAAATGATCAGTCAATTGCTGTTCATTAATTGATTGGTTACCTCTGATACTGCCAAGTTTTACGCAATAAAACCTCCTTCTTGCATCACTCATGCATATCTGGGTTTCAACAATACCTGCATCCCTGAGCACCCTTATTGAGTAAAGGAGCGTACGCTTTGGCAGGCCTGTCCTGGCTTTGAGGTCTTCAAACCTGGCAATTTTCATTGATGATAAAACGTTCAGGACCTTAAGTGCCGATCCGGATAGATGTAAATCCAAAGTAGCGCAGTCCATAAAAATCACAGTGCAATCCGATGGATAAATTGTTTGTATTCAAGAATGATCTACCATCATATAAATGATCCGTGACTGATTCCCATTGAAAGGTTTATCTTATACCAAATATTAGCCCTCTGGTGCCACTGTAGCTCAGTTGGTAGAGCAGCTGACTTGTAATCAGCAGGTCGGGGGATCGATACCCTCCAGTGGCTTAGAATTAACTCATTAAAGCCCTATCACAAAAAACCGAGTTTTTCAATAGAGAGTATATATACTCTCAGCTTCAGTTTTTGAATATATAATTATTGGAATAATATTGTCTGGCTATCAGCAGAGCGAGATTCCCAATCTGTTGTGTGTCAGATTCTTACTAATTCAATTCTGTTAATCGTATATCTCTTCTAACTGTCTTTGGTTAGATGTTTGAACGCCGTTGAGGAAAGAGACAACTATTCAATGTGTTTTCATTCAACCGATTAATCCCAGCTCTTAAATCGTTTTTAAATTCGACACGAATAATTATGTTGGAGGATAATCCGGGTCTGAAATTGGAAAAAGAGGATATCTGTCTGGACCTGGTTCGTTCCGTGGTGAACGTACTGTTGATGAAAGTTTTCTCAAATTAATCCGCCCTCTTCACTGAATCCATAACTTAACGCAATCTCAATCGCCATGAATATTCCCACTGTGAGCTCAAGAAAATATGCAAACACAAGATATGTGTTCCACATAGGAAGCCAGAAAATCCTGTTCTTGACGTAAATAAGAACCAGCAAGATAAAGCCCATTATCACAAACAGATGCACAAATCCCCTTGCAACGCCGGTCAGCTTCATTCAAGCACTTCCGTTTTGTGTCATGTATGTTTGATATCAACTTTCTCTATTTATGTTGTATCGTGTAGCATTGTAGCAGATAGTGTCTGCTATCTTTTCTTACGTGTTTTTTGTAATTTATTCGACTTTTACCAATTGGTGAGTAATTTTTTTCTTGCGTGTTTATGTAATTTTTTCAACTTTTCCTAGTTTTTACGCGAACGTGAGCAAAGTGCAATGTATTATATAGAATCGTAGAAGAATCGAATAGGGAAACAAAATTTTTAGTCGCGATTTTCTTACGTAATTTGATACTAATTTGATCATTAAACTTATTATTCAGTCTTTTTTGGACACTCAATGCGATAAACTTCTACAGAGTGCCTGACAATCCCAAACGATTCTGAACGGTATGTTCATACTTTTGGTTCCAAGTCTCACAACGTTGGGCACTTTTAACGCTTTGGTTGGGATTCCTAAAATCGATGACAAACTATGTTTGGGCAATACGAGGAAAAGAAGGCGCTGAGGCATTCTGGAAAACTGGAGGAGAAGAAGAGGCTGTGTTCCAGTCTCTACAACAATTGATTGCCTCCGTGCGCGATATTGAAACCGTGTATTTTCCAATTGACGACTCAAAAAAGACTACATTGAGAGACAAGACTCAGCACATTGTGAGAGTGTTCACAAACGATGGAATAGTTGAGATAAAAGCAAGAGTGAACAAAAGTATTGCAATGTTCCCAGCGTTGAGATTCTTTTCTGAGACCAGATGAACTCTCAAGTAGTGTTTTGTATGTTCACTCAAAGGTCTTAAGATTCCCAAAGTTTATGACATTCAAAAACTCACTTTAATTAGTTGTTTTTATTATCTTCGTTGTTTATTATAGTCCATTAACTTAGACATGCTGATAGTGTACATGAATTGCTGTAATTTCGAAAAGATCCTGTA
>JAVYSG010000023.1:0-19392 GCA_038729325.1 Thermoplasmataceae archaeon
TTTTTTAGGCCCCCCATGAATAAAGTGATGTAAAAAAAGCTAAAAGGTTTGAACCTGCATAGCCATTATCTATATATTTGAACACAAAATAAAATTAAATATAATAAAAATTAATGGCTGTGCCCGTACACTTTGACAAAAATGCAGTGGTGGGGCCCTTAAACAGGCATTATGTCCTCCATTAAATTAGACAATCTCTTGCACAAGGTCATCCCGTAGATGATCCACATTATGATCCGCATAGAAATCCCTGAAATGGAAGCGCAGAAAGATTAAACACACGGCCTTGACATTCAAGAAACCCTGATAGCAGCCCATAGATTGGATTCGCTTATTCACCTAAACCGGGAGCAGAAATAAGAATCATTGACTTACTTGCCAGAAATATCTTAAGAGAATGACAGTCATGATAACACATTCAATAGATTTTTAACGTGCAGAAAACCTTATTCCAGACTGCCGTTGCCGCATTGCAGTTCAGATTGGTCTGTTGACTGAACCTGGATCGGTGCTCATATCATCATATGAAATATGAATTCTTTCATGCATCAGAAAAACAGCTGCAAGAAGTACTACAGGAAGCGCAGTGTTGGGGTCCGTGCCATATCCACCTAGAACACCGAAATCCTGGCCAACAAACCAGACAAACAGGGAAAATATTATTGTCGCAATGGCCGAAATTCTTGGCCTCAGAATCCATAGAACTGCTATGACAGCCATTGCTGCCACAATGGCTAAATTCCACTCAACATGGTTATAATAAAAACTCAGTGAAATTGCACGGAGCCATTCTGACAGAATAAGGGGCTGCTGGTTTATGACCAGCGATGACGGAATGTCGAAGAGATTCCCGACTTTCCAAAACCCGTCTTGTGGAATGGCCTGGAGAAAGGCAGAGATGGAAAAGAGACCTGACATGAATGTAGCGATGCGCCTTTTGAGAGATCCCGTATCTGAGTAGGATAACAGAAGAATAGAAATTACGGCATATATGAATGCTGACCCGGGAAAGCCAGTAAGATATGATGCACCTTTGATAAAAATGCCACCAAAAGCCTCCCCCAGAATCCACAGATAAAGTGACCATAAGATGGAGATCCACAGAAAAATTGTGAGACGTCTGCCGGGTCTGTAAGCTAGAATACCCATGCCGATAAAAATCTGGGCAATGCCGGAAAGAGCATCCATGAAAACCGGATGAGATGCCCATAATGCAATAGCAGGTGCCAGCATTTGTCCAATCAACACAGGTGACTGTGATACGGCGGGACTTATGACAAATGATAGAAAGCCGAATGACATTTCAGGCTGAAGTTGCAGAACTCCATCGATGATCCACAGGAACCCAAGGAAGATCCTGATGTAATGAAATGTCCCCTTTTCCTGAGCCATGGATACTTCTTTTATTCTTGCTGCCGCAATTGTAAGCGCAATTGCTATTATCATGCCGAGAGTGGAATAAATATACAATTTTACCACCAATGATTCAGGCATAACAAAGAATCTGAAATCTTGAATGAAGATAAGTGCCAGGACAGTGGCCGCCAAAACGGCAAATGTTCCCTCAATAAGGTATATGGCGCGTTCTTTCATGCAGAGACACCAGTGGGTGCAGCTTTATTATATTCATGTAATCAACAATATCAGATACTACAATACCATGAACCTTATTGCAAACAGTGCCGCTGATGTCATTACGATGAATATTGCAATCTTTATGAAGGGGTTGCCATAATTCACTGTATAACCTATTCCGAACCGTTTCGGAACAATCAGTGACGGATCATCACGGTTATAGTAAATCATGCCCGCCTTCCAGAATGCGTCGTCATCCATGTTCATAATACGTTTCGTTCCTTCTAATTCAATATTACGCGGGTTGGCGAAGCTATGCCCCATCCTTGATATTATGGCAACCACAAGGACAAGACCCACGACAGAAGGGATTGCGGAAAATTCTGTAAATATTCCAGGTATAATCTCCCACTGGGCCATCCCTGAAAGCATGATGTCCAGCTCAACCATTGTAAGAAGCACTGAGAGAGCAAATATGACGCCAAGCCGGAAATGACGCTGAACGGTGAGAGACCTGTCCAGATCTGGATATTCCGGTACAAGCTTAACTCTGCACAGTACAAACACAAGAACCGTATATATGATAAGGAAAATTAACTGAGAATAGATCGGAGTAAGGACCAGCTGAATT
Organism: Thermoplasmataceae archaeon; assembly: GCA_038729325.1. Taxonomy (GTDB): domain Archaea; phylum Thermoplasmatota; class Thermoplasmata; order Thermoplasmatales; family Thermoplasmataceae; genus UBA509. The sequence continues at coordinate 2,207 of JAVYSG010000023.1, forward strand.
GTCTTGTGCGCAAATGCCACAGGATCTGGCCCGGAAAATTTCACCGGCAGGAATTGATGGAGGTAAGGATATTCTCTAACGGCTACAGCAGCCGTGGTAATTATCACTGTAAGTGGCATTACAAAGTACAGCAGCATGCGCACAGAAGCAGGCCTCTCTGGAGTGATGACTGCAGGTATTTTCTGCATGTATCCTTCGGTCCATTTCTCTGCGATCTTTACACGTCTCAGGTGTTTCCTGGCATCAAGATAAACAGCCCACATGGCGAGAATTTCCATCAGAATGAAAAGTGCTGAAAATCCTGCTGACCCTGAAACGATGGACACAAGGAGGTTCGATGTCAGCACTGTTCCCGAAGTCCATACAACCTGAATTCTGAATCTCCTTCTTATGGAAAGCAGTGACTGATCCACTATCCTGTCTGGAGGAATCCTGACTCCGAACTGCACCGATCTGGGTGTCAGCGAAGGCATAATAAAATTTATATATCCAAGTAATAATATAATTACTGCTGAATCTGCAATACTGATGAGGTACTGTATCACGTTCTGTGCCTCCTGCACTAAATCAACTGCTTCCCAGTGCCTCCCTTACAATATTGAGGATCCGCATATTTGTAATGCCGCGGGCCTTTGCCTCCTCTATAAGGTTCTTCTCAAGGTCTTCCCAGCGCTTGAGGAATCTGGAATCGTCTCCGCTAGCCCATTCGTTTACAAATGTCCTCTTTTTCTTGTCCCGGATAAGAAAACCTTCCTGGACAAGAAGATCATAAGCTTTGTTGACTGTGTGATAATTTATTCCCAGCGCTTTTGCCAGTTCACGGGAAGAGAGAAGAACGTCACCTGGTTTGAGTTTACCTGTCTTGATTCCTGAAATGACTGACAGTTTTATCTGTGCATAGAGCGGGGTCTCAAGAGAATCGTCTATTTCTATTATGAATGTCATGCTTTTACCTCAGATTTCCTGATATTAAATAATTTTCTGGAATATAACAGTTCCCAGATGGGTTGATTTCATTGAAATATCTATTGATCCATATTCTTTGGCCTCAGCACAGCACCCAGCGCTGTGGCAACAATTCCAACTAATATCATGACAAGCCCGGATACATATAATGTCCCCATTAATGAGACAAGTCCGTAGTCACTGATGATTGTATAACTTGCACTGGATGAGGAATTCCCAAAATAAACAACGTAATACTGCCCCGCAGATACAACATATGAATGAGTTGCAACACCACTTACGGTCAGATTGAGCACCTCATGGATATTATAAAGTCCGGCGTTTGATGCATTAATCTGTGAGAGATTTGCTGCGTCTACCAGGTATGTGCTTATCCCCTGCACAGATATCTCGGATTCACCGGTTATGTTAAGTTCAGGAGATGCATATTTTCCATCAGCAATCAGTTTCAGCTGATCATAAGTCCTAATATGGGGCTTTTCAAGTGCAGGCATTGAGGCAGCCATAATGAGCCCTGCCACAAGTATTACAAGACCGATGATCAGAAGTGTCTTCCTCAATTCTCAGCATGATGAGCTGTTAACATAAATATTATGCTGTCAGGTCGTAGATAGGCTGAAATATTCACGCTGAATCCAGAAAAGCTACTTTTCATTCAGAACCAGCCAGGAATTTATTTGATTTATTTTCCTCACCAGTATATGTTGCCTGAAACTTTCCTGATTAAATACAATATTTTGGGAAACCGTTCCAGTTATTGAAGATCACTCAAAAATAAAACAGAAGGCCTGAACCCTTCAATGCACTTCGTTTTTCGGTAACATCAGTGTCATATGGCGTGAATCACAACAAATAGCTATATGGATACGGCATGTGCATGTAGCATCGAAGTGACAATAATGGTTAATAAGCTCTATTCTATGTTTGTAACGATCCCAAATGTCGAGACTCGTGTTGCATGAAAGGAACCACCCATATGTGGTGAAGGTTGGAGATCAGGAACTGCATCTTTGCGCATGTGGGCTTTCCAAAAACAAGCCGTATTGCGATGGCTCCCACAAGAAGACGCTGGATGAAAAAGGTGACACATATATGTATGATGAACAGGGTAACAGAGTCAAGTTAACCTCGTTCTATAAGATGGATTAAATCCATCAATTTTTTTCAAGAACTCTCATGGCTTCCTTAACGTGATTTGTGGCATTCATCTGGGAATTGTAAGTATGTAAAATCTTGCCATTAACGATCACGAACGAAATTCTTGGGGGTATGAGAAACCCTTTGGCCCCGTACATTGTGCGGATCTTCTGGTCAGGATCTGATACAAGCTTGAATGGGAGTTTTCTATGCTCTTTGAATTTCCTGTGGGATTCCACAGAATCCGAGCTTACGCCGATGATTGTACAATCAAGCTTCCGGAACTCATCCCATTCGTCCCTGAAAGCGCAAGCTTCCGCTGTACACCCGGGTGTTTCATCCTTTGGATAAAAGTAGAGGACAACTTTCCCCTTTGAATAGTCTGAAAATCTGATCCTGTTGCCTTCATCATCAATGGCTTCAAAATCCGGTGCATCTTCACCCGCGGAAAGTGGCATGATAAATTATCATTTTCTTATATTTAAATTAATGTATGCATTACTGTTTATTCTTTTCTTTCTGTTCCTCAAGTTCTGACCATTTTTTTTCAAGTGCCTGCTTCAGGTTGGTAACCTTCTGATTCCTGTCCTCTCCCTTTCTGAGTTCCTCCGGAACCCTGAGGCCATCATCCACGTCATATTTGAAATTGATAATTGAGGACTGGCTGGTCTTGTATTTATTCGATAGCTCCGTTATCCTTCCGTCAATTGATGCGAGCATGTTTTTCATGACCCCGTATTCAAGAGAGTCCTGTAGAGCTCTGCGAATCACATCAATAACAGATTCGCCCTGCTGCCGGAGAAGGTTTATTGCAGAAATATCATCCCTGTCAAGCTTGATAATTGTTTCGCTGAGGTCTGAATCCTCCTCAGCTCCATTGTCATTCTTTTTCCTGGCTGTCATGTTTTCATCCTTTCATACAGGAAGGATGGTGCCCATCTCCAGCCTCAATAAATAATTTATCAGGGAATAAGTGCAGCAAAAAAATCACTGCGCTGATCTGCTAGCTGCATCCCTGTATCCCAGAGCATTTGCAAACTGGATATCCTCTGCCGGTATCTTTATGAGAGTACCAGGTGCCAGTGCTTCGAGCCGGTGCCCTATGAGAGTTGAACCGCCACCTACTGGTATTAACGCAGTAATACGGTCAAGCTCTTCCCTGAGATTTTCCCTGAGCTTGTCAAGGATCTTTGAGGCAAGTGTGTTCATGAGCGGCTCTGATACCTTTGGACCACCAACTTCCCTCTGCTTGAAGACCACTGTCTGGGAAATTGCTTCCCTTGCTATATCAGTTGGAACGATAAATCCAGTTTCCTTGGCTATTGCCTTGCTTATCCCTGAGACAAGGTCGCCGACACCAGCCTGAATACTGAACGACATCTCAACCACAGGCTCCATATTCTTCAGGTTTACTGTTAGAACATCAGTAGTTCTTGATCCAATATCAACTACAACCCCATATCCATACTGGGTTTTAATCAGTCCCTGATCCAGGAGATAGAGTGCTGCACCTACGCCCTGGGGCCTCATTACCAGCTTTGAAAGCTTGAATTTTCGTGTCTCTCCGGAAACAGATTTTATTTCGAATTCCTTGCCTTCGAGGAATTCCTTTGCAGCGTTTAGCTCATGTTCAAAGGTACCCAGGGGGGTTCCGCTACCGAGCACTATTTCTGCCAGGTTCCCATCTGTTCCGGCTCCGCTCATCCAGAGGGCTCCGGCAAGAAGTGGCAACGAGTCCGGGTCAGAAAGTCTCCCGTCTCCCTGGGGCTCCCTTACGTTCGCACCTGTAGCATTGTCCCCAAAGAAGAACGGTTCACCGTCGTTAATTGTGAGGATCGTTGTTGATCCCCCTATTCCCCAGTTCTTAGCTTCAGTTCCAGCCCATCTTGACGGGAACTTCTCTCTCTTGCCGTCCACTCCGATGACTTTTGTGTCACCATATCCTAGGTCGATACCAACTGTTATCAATCTTCCCTCACCTTTCATTCACAGACTCAGCATAACATGATTGAACAATAGGGAAACGGGCATGTCGATGCTCGTATACTTACCCTGACAACCATGCTTCTGCCTGTCCTAAGCTTACAACAATTGTCATGCCCGCATTTAAATGTTTGCCTTGATCTCATGGCATTTCGTTACCGTGGAATCAGAATTATATGCTTGGGCATTAAAATATAGATTAATGGTCTATATTTATTACAGCTTGAAACACTGAATTCTGTTAAATAGTCCGATTCCATTGCAGAATATGGATGCGGTTATTTCTAAAATCGTTGAACATTCAGATGAGATCAGAGGGTCTCACATACCATCTGATGTCTCTGAGGAACTTAAGAAGAGAATTGCAGATTCCATAATCACCTCTTATGGTGCAAGAGACGCACCTCCTGTTAAGATTGAGAAGAAAGTTTTTCTGCCAATGGCTGGTAAACTGTCGTCCAGGGTATACTTCGGTGCCGGAAAGGCCACACCCGATATTGCAGCCTTCATCAACGGCTCAATGACCAGATACCTGGACTACAACGACACTTACCTCTCAAGGGAGGCATTGCATCCTTCTGACAATATCCCTCCACTGATTGCTGTTGCCGATGCCATGGATTATGACGGGAAAGCAGTCCTGGAAGCTGCCTCAATGGCGTATGACGTTGTTGGATCCTTGGCTGATGCAGTTTCCATAAGAGACAGGGGGTGGGATCATGTCACTTATATATCAATTTCAGCGGCTTCCGGTCTCGCCAACCTTATGGGTCTGGACGACAGGAAATTCGAAAATGCCATCAGCCTCTCTCTCAACAACAGCATCAGCATGAGACAGACAAGGGCTGGAGAACTCAGTATGTGGAAAGGCTGCACTGCAGCTGACGCCTCCAGAAATGCTGTTTTTGGCGCTCTTCTGGCCTCTGAAGGATTTACCGGACCGTCGCCGGTGTTTACCGGTGAGATGGGGTTCTTCAGGCAGGTGTCCGGAGAATTCTCACCGGATCTTGGTTTTGGAAAGGTGCTCCACACAATGATCAAAAATTTTCCGGTGGAGTATCATGCCATGAGTGCCGCAGAAGTTGCGCTGAATCTGCGGAATAAGATCAAGGGTGAAATAAAGCACGTTGATGTTGAGACCTTTCAGGTGGCCTACAGCATTATCATAAAGGACCCGGAGAAGCTAAGGCCAAAAACCAGGGAAACTGCAGATCACAGCATGCCTTACATTGTAGCCTACACTTTGCTCAATGGCGCTCCGACTCCCGAATCATACCGTGATGAACTCCTCCATGATTCCCGTATTCTTAATCTGATTGATAGGTCCACCTACAGGGTAACAGACAGATTCAACAGCATGTACCCTGATTATCTGCCTGTAAGGATTACAGTTGAAACTGATAAGGGCACATTCACCGAAGAGATGGATGCGCCCAAGGGTCACTACAGGAAACCGTACACATGGGATGACCTTAAGGCAAAGGGAGAGAGGGTTATGGGTGCAGAAAATTCAGCCATACTGATGGAATTCATGAAAAGTTTCCAGAAACATGGAATCAGAGAACTGATGGAGGTAATTTCAGATGTCAGTTTTAAGAGATAATATTAACTCCGGACCTGCGGAACTCAGAAGGATACTTAAGAATGACTTCTGTGTGGCACCTGGGGTCTTCAACGGTATTTCTGCAATTCTGGCCGAGAGATCAGGATTTAATGCCCTGTACCTTTCCGGATCAGGCGTTGCCGGAAACATGGGGCTCCCAGATCTTTCAGTCACAACGCTCACTGAAGTTGCCGAGGAAGCCCACAGGATCACTGCTGTGACCAGGCTGCCCCTTATAGTGGACGTGGATACTGGGTTTGGAGAAACAATAAACGTGATCCGCACTGTCAGGGAGATGGAGCATGCTGGAGCGAGTGCCATCCATATGGAGGATCAGGTTCTTCCAAAGAGATGTGGTCACCTGAACGGCAAGAGAATAGTACCAGAGGACGACATGGTGTTGAAGATTAAGGCAGCCGTTTCTGCAAGGAAAAATAGAGATTTCATCATCATTGCACGGACAGATGCCAGATCAGTTAATGGACTGGATGATGCCATTGAACGATCCCGGCAGTATATCAGGGCAGGGGCCGACATGATTTTTACTGAGGCACTTGAATCCAGACTGGAATTTGAGAGATTTGCCGCAGAAGTCAAAGTCCCACTGCTGGCAAATATGACAGAATTCGGGAAAAGTCCGCTTCTTTCTGTTTCTGAGATAAGGGAGATCGGTTACAGGGCAGTCATATTTCCTCTCACTGCGTTCAGGGCCATGCTGAAAACTGTTGAAACCGTATACTCAGATCTTTCCCGGTCAGGAACCCAGAGGGATTTCATGGATCGATTGATGACCAGGTCAGAATACTATTCTGCCATCGGATATGACCAGTATGAGAAGGAAGACCGTGAACTCGCAGGCAGCAACACACGATCCTGATCCGTGCCAGTACGTCAGATAACCCTCATCTCAATCCTCTTCCCGGATCGATCATACGCGGTGAAGTTCTCCAGATTGTACGGGTAACCCACAATTATATGCACGGGTCCGGTGTTTGAAAACATTGACAGGTCTGCATCACTGGGTATTGTAAATCCGGAAGGGTGCGAGTGTACGCTTCCTACAAGTGAAAAATCAATGGGCTTGCTGTAAAGCTGGAATATTGTATGGTGATCGCCCTGCACCGTCCCCGGAAGTATGGCGATCTCGTAAATTACGTTGTTTTCAGCTCTAAGGAATGCCCCGAATTCTTTTGGATACGAATCCTTTGAGGCTTCCATTATCATCTGCAGTGTACGTTTCCTAATAGACCACATTCTTGATCAGCTTTTCCCTTATTCGATCGTAGAAAGATTCCCGGAATGTCACAAATCTGGCCTTGTTATCTGATACCTTTATGGATATTTCGTCTCTCTCATCCACGTTATACTGTGCCTGCCCATCCAGGATTACGACAGAACTCTGATCCTTACCCCCAAATCTGACAAATATCTCCTTGTCAGATGGAAATACCACAGGCCTTATTCTTGATCGGAAAGGTGCGATATACGATATTACTGCCGCATCAAGCGTGGGGTAGATTATTGGGCCTCCTGCACTGTATGAATATGACGTGGATCCAATGGGGGTTGCAATTATGAGACCATCTGCTGTGGTTGTGTCAAAAAAGTTGTCCCCTATGTAGACCTTGAATTTTCGTATTTTGGCAATCTTGCTTGTATGTATCACCGCCTCATTGGTACATTCCATGGTCTCCACACCATTGATGAAGACCTTCAGTTTCATTGTGCTCTCTATGCGATAATCATTCCTCATTATGCGATACATTGACCTTTCAACGTCACCGATTTCCACTTCAGAAAGAAAACCGAGACCGCCCATGTTGATTCCAAGAACAGGCGTGTTTGCCCTCTGTATTGCCCTGAGAACAGTTCCATCTCCACCAACTGCTATGACCATGTCCACATTCATTCTGTCAATGTCTGTTCCCTTAAGGTCAAGGAATCTGGCTGTTTCCCTGTCATAATAAAGATCCCAGTCTTCAGGCAGTATCTCTACAATCCTCTGAACAATGCTGGCACATCTCGAACATCCCTTTCTCACAGAAAAGCCTACTCTCAAATTATTCCCTCCAGTATTTGCCTGTCTGCTGCAGCTATGGCATGTGACCTTACAGCTACGTCAAGGCCAAGGTTCAGATTGACGCCGTTCTGATCCACAACGATCCCTCCCGCTTCCCTCACAATGATGGTACCAGCAGCTACATCTATATTTCTTATGAAAACACCCTCGCCAGCGTAAGCCATCAGATCAGCAGATCCTCTGGCCACAAGGCACATTTCAAGGGAGGCACAGCCGAACCTGCGATGTTTTCCTTTGAGGTTCATGATCCTGCGATTCAGGGGATCCTGCCACTTTTCTGTTTTGGAGATCCAGCATCCAACCCTTTCCCTTGCCACGGATATTTTCTTTCCATTGAAGAATGCCCCTCTGCCCCTGACAGCGTGATACACGTCTCCACCATAAAGATCTTTGATGTAGCCTGCGGTCAACGATGAAAAGTTTTCTCCCATGACCGCCATGGATACGGAGTAGAAAGGTATTCCATGAAGTGCATTGAATGTTCCGTCGAGAGGATCGATGACCAGATTCAGATCATAGCCCCTGTTTATCATACCGGCCTCTTCACTCACTATATTTACTGGTATGTCCATTTCACTGACACCCTGGATGATTGTGTCCTCGCATATCTTGTCCAGGTAATGTGTTGCCGTCCCATCTGCACCCATCCCAACAAGATTGGACGGGGAATTGTTTGATGAGTTGCGTACGAAAGTTTCCATTACATCCTGACCAATGGCATCAAGAGATTTGAAAAAATCTGTCATACTTATGTCGTATGGACATTAAATGGAATAAAGTTATGGTCAGTCCGGCGTTACAAGGCTGTCCAGAAGCGTGTTAAGCCTCTGGGGGAGTCTCTTCATGGCATACTGGAGAACATCGATAGCCTTGTAAGAACCGTCTGTCTCAAACTGGAAGATGAAGTTAGTGTCGTCTTCAATGATCTTCACTCCCTGCCTGTCCAGCAGTTGGGAAACCCATGGACATCTGTCATCATCCGTAAAGCTGATCTGCTTTGAATCTTCAGAAAGTATGCTCCCGGGGCATTTTTCCTTATAGAATTCCCAGTTTTCGAAGTCGGCTTTGCTTATCCTGAGTTCCCTGTGATATTTGTATGAAACGCCTGACGTGACCTGCCATTTTGTGTGGTCCCGCCCTCTTCCCATTATTGCCTCTGCTGTTACAAGAATTGCCTGTTTGGGACCAAGTTTTACAATGGGAATGTTTCTGTCAGCCGGGACAAGCTCCGGATTTCCAACCGGCTGAAGATCCCCTGACGTAACCATTGCCGGTCCGATTTTGTTAATTGAATATGTCATTGTGCACAGCGGGCATCCCTGGCCACCACAGCTGCATTCGTTCCTGAAGTTCATCTTGGGGTCAGTAACAAGAGGAATAAGGCCCAGGCGATGAGCAACTATTTCATCAAAGAGAGGCAGTGAACTGTCGTAGACGTTCCCCTCTCCATCTCGTATCTGCCCGTGGTGGAACGTGACCTTCTCTATGGCAAGCTTCGGGATGTCGTTGATCAGTGTTCTCCTGATTGAGTTAGCTATCCCTGAATCGATACCATCTATTGAAAATTTTATGTAAAAATCCTGCATTTCAAGGATTCTAAGGGTCATGCGCTTAAACTCTCCTTCCCCTCTTTCCGCCTTTTTTCTTAGTGCCGTCATGGGGGACGGGGGTGACTTCCTCAATACGGAGTATCTTGAAACCGGCTCTTGATAGAGCCCTGATGGCAGACTGAGCCCCTGGACCTGGTATTTTTGATCTGCTTCCGCCGGGTGCCCTGACCTTTATTATTAGATCTGAAATCTCTTTTTCCTTCAGCTTCTCTGCTATTAAGTCAGCAGCCTTCATTGCAGCATATGGACTTGATTCGTCCCTGTCATTCTTTACAACCATTCCGCCTGTGGCCTTTGCCAGCGTCTCGGCACCAGTAGTGTCAGTCACAAGTATTATGGTATTATTCTGCGAAGCATAAATATGAGCTATACCTGTTTTGTTCATTGTTTCTCTTCCCCTGACTCTGTCTCATCCTGGCTTTCATTTTCCTGGCCAGATTCGCTCGACTGTGCGGCAGGTCCATTCATTATTATCTGCCTGAGTGGATGAAGCTCATCATTCAGCGGCGAACTTTCTGTATAGCCTATCTGGCCTTCCATGTGGCCCTCCACAATTATTCCTGGAACAGTTACTCGCCTTCCGTCCATTGTAATATGTCCATGGGTGATCAGCTGTCGTGCCTGCTTGGGTGTCCTGGCATAGTTCTTGCGGTAGACAATGGTCTGCAACCTTCTTGCAAGGATATCTTCAATTGTGAGCGAAAGGACATCATCAAGTGTTGCATTTTCAGATATGATACTGTAACGGTTGAGCCTTTTTATGAGGAGCTGGAACTGCTTTACTGCATTGTCATCATTAGTTCTCATCCTTGCCTGTAGCTCTCTTGCCTGACTCCTGAATGACTTAAGCAGTTCCATGTTCTTCCACAGTTCCCTTTTGTTCTTAAGCCCGAACTTATTGAGAAGCTCCCTTTCAGAATCAATGCGCTCTTTCTCCCAGGGGTGCCTGGGCGTTGAATAAGTTTTCTTTGGAAATTTTGGATCTCCCATTTAAATCTCTCCTTTACTCCTTCTTCCTCTGGACTCCAACAGTAAGGCCCTTTCTTCCATTTGACCTTGTTCTCTGTCCTCTGACCTTTTTGCCCCGTTCGTGTCTTACGCCACGGTACATCTTAACCTTCTTCATGAGGTTTATGTCGTCCTGTATAATCTGGTCCAGATCGTTGGATACAACGTTAATGTCTTCACCTGTGACCAGCTCTCTTCTATGGTTCAATGCCCATGAGGGGATACCTTCGTAATCCTTCGATTCCACGAATTCCCGGATCCTGTCAATATCCTCCTCCTTCAGTTCACCTATCTTCTTATCGGCCGGAACTCCCAGTTTCCCCACAATTATCTGTGACAACCTGTCACCGACGCCTTTAAGATCTGCAAGTGCAAGCCTGACTGTCCTCTCGCCGTCAAGGTCCCTGCTTCCAATACGGACTATGTACTGGAAGTCCTCGTTCTTCTCCTTGGGAGCTTCTTTTTTCGGGACTTCCTTCTTTGTCTCCTTTTTCGTCTCTTTCTTCTCTGATTTCTGATCCTGAGCCATTAAACCATCCTTCAATTGATCGTGTCATTCCACATTGCTTAGTACAATAAGATACTTTCAGTGTGGAATGGCTCCCTTATCCTGTATGGTTATAAATATGTTATCGGAACTGAAAACCACTACCTGTCAATGGCATGATAAAGCTGCCGTGTCATTTGTAAAGCGTGAAAAGCGTGTGATCATCGTGTCCATCGAATACACCCAGTCTTACAAGACTGTCAATCCACCCATATGAATAATTTAAAGCAGCAAATGCGTTAATGAGATCGCCCTTATCAGTGAAGTGCTTCGCGTCTGAAAAATAACTCTTTACCATGGTCATCGCACTGTCAGCGAATTCCTTAAGCATTGAATTGGCCGGGACTGCTATTGTTATTTTTTCCAGGGCTGCACTTTCAATTTGAATGTAGCGCTGCACCCTCTTTCTCAGATCGGATTCAATGTCATTATGGTCCATTTTGCATTAGAATGCAAACGCTAATGAATTTTTTTCGTAGAGATGCCGATCTGATTGTATGTTACGCAACGACGTTACGTCAGGCCAGCTTCGGTTGTATATGCCGGACTAGTATTTATTTAAATAATTAGTCTGTTTTCTGTCCTGAATGATTGAGACAGAGAAATTGACAAAACGATATTCTGACGGCAACTATGCCCTCAGAGAGCTTGATATCTCTGCCGCAGAGAAGGTCACTGCCATCATAGGCAGGAATGGTGCCGGAAAGACCACTCTGATTCGTATCCTTTCAACACAGCTGCTTCCCACATCCGGAATTGCAAGAGTCAATGGTATGGACGTTGTCACTGAAGCTGGTTCTATCCGGAGGAGCATCGTCAGCATACCGCAGGAAGCAGCTCCCATTGGCATTCTCACTGCATTCGAGCAGGTGAAGCTTTATCTCGTAGGCAGGGGGATGTCATTCAAGGAGGCTGCGCAGGCAGCTTCAATGGCACTGGACGAACTAGATCTGAGAGAGGCAAAGCACTTTCCCACTGACACTCTGTCTGGCGGGATGAAGAGGAAGATGTTTGTAGCAATGGCACTTGCTGCAAATGCAGAAGTTGTGTTCCTCGATGAGCCAACCACTGGACTTGATCCCATATCCAGACTTGAGGTTTGGTCTGCAATACGGCGCATCGATTCCACCGTTATACTGACCACACATTACATGGAGGAGGCGGAACAGCTTTCCAATGAGGTCATACTTGTTGATCGTGGCCGTTCACTGGAGCATGGTACCGCATCCGATCTCTTATCTCGCTTCAAGGGTAAGATAAGAGTTGAAATCAACAGTCAGTGCGATGATTGTATACACATAGGTTCGCTGTCCATTAAGTACGTGGACAGGGAGACTGCAGACAGGTACATTGATATGGGATTTGCCATCAGACCTATCACTCTCGAGGATGTTTTCATCAGCAGGGGCGTGAGCGTTGAATCTTAAGTTCACATTCCTGCTGGCATGGTACTATGGAATCAGAACTGTGGGAAGGGGTCCGTCCTATATCATAGCATCCCTCAGTTCGCCCCTTACCCTGCTTTTCATTGTTTTTATAATTTCCCGTGGGACTCTGGTAAAATACGCCATTGTGGGGGGCTTCATAGGGCTTGTGGCCTCTGTCGCACTTTCGAGCGCCGGAGACGCTGCCTTCATGAGACTTCAGCTCAGGATGCAGGATCTGTATGTTGCAAGCCGTGTGAATCCTTCTGACTACATGCTGGGGCTCACCCTGAGCTATCTCATGTTTTCTCTACCAGGAATTATTCTCTATTCAATCCTGGGATATCTGGAGAATGTCTTCACGCTCCCTGATGTGCTGGCACTTGTGGGAATACTTGCTGTTCTTGTTATTTCAACATCGTCCATATCATTCATTGTATCAAGCAGCATAAAGCACGTAAGGAACGTGTGGGGAATAGCAGGCATAATGTCCGTGGTGATGACAGTGCTTCCTCCAACATTCTATCCGTATACTTATATCCCGAAAATAGCCATTTACGCGCTGTCTGTTTCGCCTGTAACTCCTGCTGCAATACTTACACAGGGGGCATTTAATCTCTCTCCACTGATGGTAATTGAAATCCCGGTACTGCTGGCAGAAGCGGTGGTTTACTTCTCTCTGGCAAGATACCTGACCAGATGGAGGGAAAAATGATCCTCCTCCGTACTCACCTGAACTTGCTGTAGTCTGCAAGAAGATCAAGGAGTCTCTTCTGCATGTCTTCGTCTATTGTCCCATCGGTTCTGATTTTCATAATATAATCCCTGGCCTCCCTGGTACCTTTTTTTGAAGCAATGGAATAAAGGCTGCCCTTCACTGCGCCCCTCACGCTGTCAGGCAGTTCTTCTACAATTTTACCAAGCATGAAGTTAAATTCCTCTGTTTTGCGCATATCAAGCCGTCTTGACTTTTTAGGTCCACTATCCTTGGGTATATTGGACCTCTTTTGCATACCATTTCTTGAATTATAGTTCGGTTTATGATAGTTCTTTCTCATTATACTTAATATAGTAGTCAGACAGATTATTTATGGATTTTGGCGAATTCTTCACGGACCTATCACATGGGGGCACCTTGCAACAGCAAGGTCCAGTGACATGTGCCAGAGATGCGGCCCATAAGATTTGACTTTCCTCTGTTCAACGAAATCAACAAGGTATCCCAGTCTCCTGGCCAGGGAAATGATTCCATACCAGTATGTTGAAATTTCATGGGTAGGCACCAGCTGATGCATGTTCAGGACTGTACCAGGTCTGGAACGTATCAGGGCTGCCGACAGGAATTCCCCTGAACTGAAGTGCCCCATTACTATGTAGTCGAACTTCATCACCGGAGATACGTCTCTGGAGTCCCCGAGAACTGGCAGCACTTTGTCCTGAAGCCTGTTGATCTCAATGTTCTTCCTTAGAAAGCTGTATGATTCCGGATTTATTTCAACAGCGTAGATCTTTGAAAGGTGTGTGTACTTCGCCAGTGGAAGAGAAAAATAGCCGATACCGGCAAACATGTCAAGAACCGATGCGCCCTGCAGTGACATTTTACCGTGCAGTATCCTCTCATTTACATTTCCAGGGGAAAACATTACCCTGGAAGGGTCCAAGGAATAGCGAATACCATTTTCCAGATGTACCACTGTTTCTGGTTTTCCATAGATGATCTCAATCCTTGGATGCCTCATTTCTCCCTCAATCTTTCCACGATCAATATATATTGATTTCACTCCCATTACCCGGGAGATAGAATGAAGCACAATGTCAGAGGGTTTTCTTTCACCCTTGATTATGAGTGCGTCGCCAAGCCGTATCCACCGGTCTGGTATTGCCAATTTTTTAGACGCGGCACCTGAGGCTTTCCGGATGGCTTCTGACGGATGTTTCTGGATGTTCCTTGGCTCAAATTCCATTTCGAAAGTAGCATATCCCGGAAATTCTGATTGCTGCCTCAGCGGAATCATGACCAGTTCGCCCTCCTGCCTGATCTTCAGATCCTTTCGGATAATATTCATGGAAAGAAGTTTCCTTATGATTTTCTCAGACTTGTATTTGTCAACTGCAATGCCGGGATTATTCATAGATTCGACGCCCTGAGTGACAGTTTTAACTTGAAAGACAATACTGTAGGCATGACTCATATTAAAATAGGCACAAGGCCAAGTCATCTTGCTGTCAGGCAGGCAGAAATGGTGGCAGAAAGACTGGCGGAATCAGGCATTGATTCAAGCATACACAGATTCAACTCATGGGGTGACACTGAGCAGACTGTGCCTCTCTTCAGGTCATCCGGAACAGGAATATTTGTTGAGGAGATAAACAGGCGTGTCCTTTCCGGTGAGGTGGATATAGCGGTTCACAGTGCAAAGGATCTTCCTGCTGATCTGCCTGAGGAATTAGAAGCAGTTTCTATTCTTCCCAGGGAAAGCATTAACGATGTGCTTGTTTCAGAAAAACCACTGGAGGATCTCTCTCCGGGATCACATATAGGCACATCCAGCCTGAGACGAATCAAGGAATTGCTAATGGTGAGACCTGATCTGGTTGCCGAAAATGTAAGGGGGAATATTGAAACAAGGATTCAGAAATACAGGGACGGCAAGTATGATGGAATAATACTCGCAGAAGCTGGTATCAGCCGACTTGGGATCGATGTTACATATCACCGGCTTGGAACAGAAACCTTCATGCCCGCTGCCAACCAGGGCATAATTGCAGTTGTTGGCATTAGAGGAAGTGATGCTCTATCCACCGTTAAAAGGCTGGAGAACAGGGATGCTCAGTTTGCAATGGAAATTGAGAGAGAAGCTATGCGCAAGCTGAAGCTGGGGTGCTCCATGCCTGCAGGAATGATGTGCACCAGATCAGGTACATCATGGACCCTGAGGGTGAGGCTCTATTCGCTCAACACAAGGGAGTATCGTGACTATGCTTCAACGGTGAAAAACCAGCAGGACGCCGATGAATTTGCTTCAAGAATTGTGACTCGGATTCCTCCGGAATTCGGATATGGGCGGGATGACCCGGCATGAGCGGGAGAACGCTTATTGTCACCAGACCGGAAGGTAAGGCGACTGAAGACCTCAAATGTGAGGGACTTGAAATAATCAATGTGCCGGTAACACGACTGGAAGACGTGCCTTTCAACACAGATGAGTTCCGGTCATTCAATCCCGATATTGTTATAGTGACGAGCTCCCGCAGCGCTGACATTATGGATAAAAATACAGGCCTTTTTGGCCCTAACCGGATTTACGTATCCATCGGAAGGATCACCCGGCAGGCCCTGAAATCCATAGGGCTGGATTCTGTTGTGCCACATGAGCAGACCTCTGCAGGAATCATTCAGCTGCTGGAACGAAATGCCTGGAAAACCAGCAGGATAGCACTCATAACAAGTCAGCAGTCGAATATGATAGTTCGCGATTTCCTTCAGAAGAAGGGTTACAATTACAGACTGTTTACTGTTTACCGCAGTGTGGCACTTGATTCTTCAGCTCTGTCGAAATACATGAAAAGGGGATGCCTGGGGATAGTGGTTACGTCATCGCAGGAGGCTGAGACAATACTGAAGGATCATACACTGTCTGAACAGATCAGTAAGGCCGAAACACGCATATTTGCCATTGGAAAAACCACTGCAGATACAATAAGAAAAATGGGATTCGCTCCGGCCGAACCAGTTGGAAGTTCGATTTTACAGGATCTGATTTGTCAGATAAGGGAAAGATACCTTCAAAAATAGCGGGGAATGGATTTGAACCATTGATCTACGGGTTATGAGCCCGTCGGGATCTCCTAACTACCCTACCCCGCTTCAGCAGGTTATCCAATGACCGGATATAATATTTACCGGTATGCAGCTATCCGAAGGTCTCTTCTATTCTCTTAAGCCTCAGATTCTTTGCATTCTTTTCCAGGTATGAGTATACTGTCCTCTGCCTGCTTCCATTGATCAGCATTGTAATGGCCTCACGGGCGTATTCAACAGATACATAATCGCCAATGGCCGATACCGTGTCCCCATATACCGATATGCTTGTATTTGTGAGCTCTTCCATGACCTTCCTGGTCTTTCCGCCTGTTCCTATTATCCTTCCCTTAATTTCAGAAATTCTGTGTGATCCTGGCTTTGCAAATTCACGCAGTGAGATTACAATAAGCTGGGAATTTTCCTCGAAAAGGAAAAAAGCTTTCTGCGGGCTGAAACCTCTGGCAATGGCCTGTATGACACTGACGGAAAGCGCCGCTTTTAGCGGGTCGCCATTCTGGACGACTGTCACATCTCCCTCCCTTGAATCAATTTCCAGGTTTATGCCAGCCTTTTCTTCCAGTTCCCTCTTGGTATCGCCGTTCCTTCCTATAAGAACCGCCAGTCTGTCTTTGGGAACTCGTAATTCCCAGATATTTCCATCAGTCACTTTATCCATGCTGCAGACCTCATCTCTTTATGAATCATAATAGATAAACCTATTCGCCGGGAACTGTGCCCTTCACAAACCTGAGCAGATCATCGTACGGTGCCTCAACACCTTTCTTTGTGAAGAATATTGATATGTTCTTCACATCCCTTTCCAGAAAATAGTCTGCGGCAGGATGTTCCCTGGATACAGACTGACCCACATCAACAATATATGCATGTTTTCTGTGATAAAGTATGTTATATTCACTCAGATCAGCATGTACAAGCTTTGCTTTCTGATACATGGCGCGCATAAAAACCCTGACTTCGCTGTATACGACACCATAATCGCAATCCACGTCCTTCAGCCTCGGC
>JAVYSG010000024.1:0-13398 GCA_038729325.1 Thermoplasmataceae archaeon
GGGAGAGGAGAAGATGATTTTATAAGAAATCCAGGCGTGTTAGAGGATATGGAGAGGACTGAACCTGGGGACGTGCCCCTGTTGGTGAGGCTAACAGTGAATGTGTGGTCTGTTCCGCCAGATATTGTATGAATGTTCTCCTGAATGTATTGAACAGATGGCCCAAAATTTCCAGAGCCTGCTGCATATTCTAAATTGACCTGCAGCCACATAACGTTAACGGTTTCCTCTGTGCCCATATGGGAAAACGCAAAGTATCCCGAAACAACTATGATTACAGCAATGGCCACATAGGTCATTCGTTGCCTGTTGCTCTTCATTTCCGGGGAGTACTGTGATTCGATGGGGTGCATTCTTATGAGTAATCGCAGTTTCAATAAATAAGTCTGTTCACTCACCTGCACAATCTGTTTCAGGATGACAGAATTCGCCGAAGACGTAAGGAGGAATGCAATCTGCCAACAACTTATATATGTTACCCGTGATAACCAGAACCGATGGCAGTTCCCATTACTAGCCCAACGCTGGCTTTCATAGGAAACACTGAATTGATCATCGATTATGTCCTTTCATTCACCATTGTCCCTTTTGTTCTGTACTGGTGGTATCGGTCATACAGCAGGATGGGTATAACATTCAGGAAGATGCTTGACTACGGCTGGCACAATGGCCCGCGTATGTTAAAGCAGATTCTTGGCTATGGCTTCTTCCACCGGAAAAACCTGAAGAACAGATATGCTGGAATAATGCATTTCCTTATTTCATGGGGCATTCTGATACTTTTCATCGCCACGGCACTGATATTTCTCTCCCATGACCTGCTGAAACCCACAATTCATCGCGGTATTCTCGTTGGGGATTTTTACCTTAATTTTGAGGTATGGGCTGATCTCGGCGGTGTTATGCTGGTGGCTGGCATCATAATGGCATACGCCAGACGTCTCCACAAGAAAGTGAAGCTTGACACCAAGAATGAGGATTATATTCTTCTCACTGCACTTCTCATTATGGCGCTGGAAGGCTTCTTTCTGGGAGCATTGAAAATATACCTGTTCAGGCAGTCATTTGATGTTTACAGGTTTGTAGAGTGGCCAATGAGTTACCTGTTTGGAACCATGAGTACGAGTTCCGGAATTGAGCTGTACAGAATAATGTGGATGGCACACGTCATAACTGGATTCCTTCTGGCGGCCTATCTTCCGTTCTCAAAACTTTCACATATGGCACTCGCCATGGTAATGATTGGAGAAAAGAAGATCAGGAACAGGGGTGAGCTTCCAACACCTTTTATCCTTGCAGACGCTTTGGAGAGCGGTAATTTTGATTTCAAGGTTGGCACAAAGAACATAAGCGACCTTACCTCATTCCAGAAGATAGATGCCCTTGCCTGCACTGACTGCGGCAGATGCGAAAGGGCCTGCCCGGCATTTATTGCCGGTTCGGATCTGAGCCCCAGGGCACTGGTTCAGAATATCAAGAAAAATGTCTATGGCGAAGGTGAGCTCACCCAGCTGGCTCTTACTGAGAATGCCGCATGGGCCTGCACAACATGCCAGGCGTGTGTTGAGGAGTGTCCAGTCCTGATTGAGCCATTCTCCTTCATAATGGACGTAAGGAAGAATCTTGTCATGGAGAACAGGTTCAGCAAGCAGACTGGAACATATTTCAACAACCTGACTAATACCCAGAATCCCTTCGGCAACAGCCCCTCCGACAGAGATGCAATGCTTGAATTTGCTCCGAAATTTCAGGAAGGAACGGAATACCTCTACTGGGTTGGATGTATGGGAGCATTCGATCCGCGCGACAACAAGACAGCAAAGACTGTAATTTCACTTCTTAAAAAAGCAGGCGTAAATTTTGGAATACTGGGCTCAGAGGAGAAGTGTGTTGGTGAAACCGCACGAAGAATGGGCGAAGAGGGAAGATACCAGGAGCTTGTGATGCAGAACGTGGAAACGCTCAATGGCCATGGCGTGAAAAAAATAATAACAGCATGTCCGCACTGCTACAATACATTCAAAAATGAATATCCTAAGTTTGGATTGAATGCAGAAGTTGTCCATCACAGCAAGTTTCTTGCAGATTTGGTCCAGGAGGGAAAACTCAAGGTTAATAAAACAGGGGATTCAGTAACCCTTCACGATCCTTGCTACCTTGGGCGCGTAAACAATGAGTATGACAACACGAGATTTATCCTGAATTCTGCATCAAATCTGAAGGAAATGGAAAGATCAAGGGAAAACAGCATGTGCTGCGGTGCAGGTGGCGGCAATTACTGGTACAAGGTTGAGAGCCAGGATTCAATAAGCCAGATTAGGATGAAGCAGGCCCTCGAGACTGGTGCAAAGAAACTGGCTGTGGCATGTCCTTTCTGTATGCCTATGATGGAAGATGCTTCAAGGACTCTGAATGCTGGAGACAGGATACAGGTAAGAGATATTGCAGAAATTATAGACGAAAATCTCATTGAATAATTTATGGAAATAATTCCTATCTCAATATAAGCTAAATATATAGAAAAGTTCTTTTCTATATAGATATAGTCTAGACAATATATTATTTGCATCACGCTTATTCCTGCCACTGAAATTCATATTCTGGTATGACTACCGAAACAAAACCGGACTTGATAGAGTCCATGAATGAGACAAAAACCAGTGGCTTCCATTACAAGACCTGGATTGTATCAGGGCTTGGCTTCTTCACAGATGCCTACGACCTTTTCATAATAGGAGTGGTAACAAGCATACTTGTGCTTTCAGGATGGAGCAAGTTCACGACGCTTGAGTCATCTCTGCTGGATTCCACAGCGCTTCTGTCAGCAGTCATAGGGGCAGTAATATTCGGAAGATTGCTCGACAAGCTTGGCAGAAAGGCAGTGTATGGCGTTGAACTTATAATACTTGTAATAGGCGCACTTGGAAGTGCATTCCTGACACCAACAAATGGGGTATATATACTCATAATATGGAGGTTCATTCTGGGTATTGGAATAGGAGGAGATTATGCAACAAGCTCCACCATAATGGCAGAATATTCCAATACAGCCCATAGAGGAAAGCTCGTTGGAATGGTGTTTTCAATGCAGTCCCTCGGTCTCCTTGCAGGCCCTCTGGTGGCGCTGAGCCTGATATATTCAGGGATCAGCCTTACACTTGTATGGAAGCTTCTCCTGGCAATCGGTGCTATTCCACCTCTCCTTGTAATATATTACAGGAGAAAAATGCCTGAAACACCCAGATATCTCCTCAGGGTCAAGGGAAATGCACAGGAAGCAGCCAAAAACTGGCAGAAATATACAGGCATAACGGCATCAGCAGACGCTGGAGCTGAAACTCTAAGGCAATCCTGGACACAGATACTGAAGCAGAGGAAATTTATTCTGACGCTTATTGGAACGGCAGGGACATGGTTCCTGATGGACTGGGCACTCTATGGCAACTCCATCATGTCCAGTTCAATGCTGGGTATCCTGGTTCCGGCATCAGTGACAGGCATCCATCACCTCATAAGGACGACAGAGTATTCAGCAATGGTATTTGGCTTTGCAGCCCTACCGGGATACTGGCTTGCGACCTTTACGGTGGACAGGATCGGAAGAAAGACAATACAGAGCATAGGGTTTGCTGCAATGGCAGTGTCCTTCGGAATTCTTGGCATATTCCATCAGCTGCTTTCAGCGTCATATATCGTGGAGTTCCTGACAGTATACGGTCTGAGTTACTTCTTCATAGAATTTGGGCCAAATGTTACCACGTTCATATATCCACCTGAAGTGTTTCCGACAAAGGTCAGAGGATTCGGAGCAGGGGCATCAGCGGCCGGCGGAAAGACAGGAGCATTTGTGGGAACATTTCTAAATGCCATAATACTGGCATCGTCAATAGGTGAATCCGGGCTCTTTCTCATACTTGCAGTACTTGCCGTAATAGGGCTTGTGTTCACACTGGTACTTCTGCCGGAACCCAAGAGGCAGGACCTGGATCAGATCTCAGGTGAGAATGCTCTGCTTGGAGGAGTCCCAACAAATACAGGCATAAAGCAGCACTGAAATTTTTTTAGACTGTATTTCTTTAAATCCCATTCATATTTTATCGCCCGTTGAACAATGGAAGGAATTTTTTCAAAACTAGATACCTGCGAGGCATTCTGTTCAAAACATACCAGCACAGTTTAAAACTATGAAAATAAAATGTGGAGGAATACCGTCACTGTTTTAGTGCTGAAACAAGTTTTGGCACTATCTGGAAAAGGTCACCGACAATTCCATAGTCTGCTTCTTCAAAAATAGGCGCGCTTTTGTCCTTGTTAACAGCCACCACCACTCTGGAGGTTCTCATTCCTGCTATATGCTGAATCTGCCCCGATATGCCAAGTGCAATGTAGAGTTTTGGCTTGACTTTCTTTCCGGAAAGCCCCACCTGCCTGTCTTCACTCAGCCACTGATAATCAAGGCATACGGGCCTTGAACCGGCAATCTCGCCATGCACAGCTTCAGCAAGGGGTTTTACCTTTTCTATATTCTCCTTGCTGCCTATCCCTCTTCCAACTGATACTATAACCTGTGCCTTCTCTATGTTGACGGAACCAGCCATCTTGTCTATCCGGTTAACTATCGTAATTTTAGATGCAGGGAGCTCAACCTTTACCAGTTCGGATCTGCCCTGTGATCTGGAAGCTTCCGAAATACCGGCCATTACCGTCAGGATTCTTGCACCGGATTCCTCCTCCAGAAGGGTTTTTCCTCCGTAAAAGAAACGCTTGGTGACAATTTTCCCATCCTTGAAGGCGAAATCATTGATCTCCGTCATTGCAGGAAGATTAAGTGTCTCAGACAACATTCCTGCAACCTCCCTGCCCCTCACGGTTGATCCAGCAAGGAAGAGGTCATATTTTCCTTCAGTGAAGATCTTTGACAGGGACTGAGATATGGCGTCAGTTCCTGTGCTGCCAGTAAGTTCATATAACTTTGTAGCGCCATACTGGTCCATGCCTTCCATTACTGGTGAAAGTACTGCTGCGTCAGCTTCGCTCTTGCCTCTAAGTGCCGTTAGAATCTGGGCAACCATATCCTGATTGTCAGAAAAAACAAGTGCTTTCATCTTATGGCCTCCTTTATTGCCTTTGATACTTCAGATACTCCTTTATCCACGTCCTCAAACACAATGCGTTTTCTGTCACTCTTCGGTGCCCTGTTTGATATCACAACCGACGTGAATTTTTCCTTTGGTCCTGCAGGTTGAGAGTTAATGGGTTTCCGGCCCGCAGCCATGATCTGGAGCACAGGGGGAAGGCGCGGTTCATTTATCTCCTGAGCCACAGAAATAACAGCAGGTGTCTCGCTTCTGATTTCAAGGTTGTACTCCTCAAGTGCAGATGTTACCTTCGCAGTTTTCCCGTCCATTTCTATCCTGACAGCGTTGCCAAGAAGCGGTTCACCGATTATTGCCGATATCTTTCCCGCAAGAAGGCCGGTATATGAATCTGCAGACTGATTGCCAAGAATTACAAGATCATGAGGTATGGTTTTTATCTTTTCAGCCAGAACCTTTGCAGTGACCTCAGGATGGTTGCCATCATACCCGGTAAGCAGAAATCCCTCATCCACCCCCATGGCATAAGCTTCTTTCATGGCAGCTGATGACTTATCGGTCCCGAATATGATCGCAGACACCTTTCCGCCGTGCTTCTCCTTTAACTTTACCGCAGCTTCGATGGCATTCTTGCTGAGATTTTCAACTCTCAGCGGCAGATTCTGAAGAATAGGCTCACCTGTGCCCGGGTCTGTCTTCATCTGGTCTATGTCCGGTATCTGTTTCACAAGAACTATGACATTATACGGCATTTAATCACGCTTCATTCCAATAGCCTTTGCACATCTTTATACATTTCGCCGTGAAGTGGCACGTAATGGCATTCCACGGAAATTATAAAAAAGGAACAGTTGTGCACTAAATGATTTATAGAGTCTGCTAAATAACCACAAAAACTTATTTAGATCACATCGCACTTACAAACACAGTGATATGATGGAAAAGGACAGAGAAGTGTACCTGGTGCACTATAAGAGGACCGCGTTCTCGCGGTCAAGACCCAATGCTCCAGAGAAGGATGTATTCAACAGCATAAGAATGGATGAGGCTCTGGGACAACTTATCAGGAACTCTGTCTCCGAGACAGGAGTCAGGGCAGAGGAGATCAATGATGTGATAACAGGATGTGCCATACAGGCTGATGAAAACTGGCTGTATGGTGGGCGTCATCCAGTTTTCATGGCAGGTCTGCCCTTCAACGTACCGTCCATGTCCCTTGACAGGGCATGCTCATCATCCCTCAATGCCATGAGCATTGGGGCAATGGAGATAATGACCGGAAATTCTGACATAGTACTGGCGGGCGGCATGGAGCATATGACGCATGTGCCTCTTTCCAACAATCCGCACGTAAAGCCAAATATAAAGCTCATTGTACGGCCGGAATACGCTAAATATGACATGACCACCTCATACAACATGGGGCTTACCGCCGAGAAGCTGGCTAAGGTTAAGAATATTGATAGAGAAGACATGGACCGTTTCTCAATGGAAAGCCACAGAAAGGCTGCAAAAGCACTTGATGAAGGTTTTTTCAGGGATGAGATTCTGCCCATTGATGTGGAGAAAGACAATGACTTTGTCACAATTGACAGGGATCAGAGCATCAGACCTGACACCACCATGGATGGACTCAGGGCACTTCAGCCGGCATTCGTGAAGGATGGAAAAATAACCGCCGGAAACTCCTCTCCTCTTAACGCTGGCGCGTCACTTACAATGCTTATGTCAGGGAAGAAGGTTCGCGAATACGGACTCAAACCTCTGGCAAAACTGAGCTCATTCGCCTGGGCTGCTGTGGATCCATCAATAATGGGCCTGGGTCCTGTGCCGGCATCCCAGAAACTCCTGAAGAATGCAGGTCTGAATGCAGATGATATTGACCTCTGGGAGATCAATGAGGCATTTGCTGTTGTAGTTCTCAATGCCATACGAGAACTTGGTCTTGATGAGAAGCGCGTTAACCTGAAGGGTGGTGCCATTGCCATAGGGCACCCGCTTGGCGCATCAGGCGCAAGGCTGGCTGGAACCGTTTCCCGCCTGCTGAACACCGAGAAAAAGGACAGAGCGGTTGCAACACTCTGTGTTGGCGGTGGCCAGGGCTATTCGGTGCTCTTCGAGAGGGTGTGAACATGGACTTTGAATTTCCTGAGGATATAGTCAAGGCAAGAGAGAAAGCTGCAGAGTTTGCAAGGAAGGAGATAAGTTCAAAGAAGGCTCTGATGTATGATCGCCAGGAGAAATTTCCGGATGAACTTAAAAGGAAAGCCTTTGAATACGGCATTGTCGACTATACAAATCCATGGTCAATGCTCGTCACCATTGAAGAACTGTGCAGGGCAGATCCAGGGATGGGAATCGCTGCAACCGTGAGCCTTTTCGGAGCAGAGGTAATCATGCTCTTTGGCAACGACAGCCAGAAAACAAGTTATCTCGGTGCAGTTCAGAAAGGAGATAAGATGATGGGCCTCGCCGTTACTGAACCGGGCGGAGGCAGCGATGTGGCAGGCATCAAGACATTTGCAAGGAAGGAAGGCAACAAATATATTATCAACGGATCAAAGATGTTCATAACAAACGGAGCTATAGCAGATTTCTTTGTCATGCTTGTCCGTACATCAAATCCAGAAGACGGCAAACGACACCACGGCCTCAGCACGCTCATTGTCCCTGGTAACCTACCGGGATTTTCCAGAACAAAGATCACCGGGAAACTGGGTGTCCGAGCAACCAACACCGCTGAACTGGTGCTCAACAATGTCGAGGTTCCTGCAGAAAACCTCATAGGCGAAGAGGGAAAAGGCTTCTATTACATCATGACGTTTTTCAACATAAGCCGTGCATATGTTGCAGCACAGGCTATAGGCATTGCCCAGGGTGCCCTTGACAGAGTACTGGATTACCTCTCGGAACTGCAGTCAAAGGGGGCATCATCAAACATCACTGAGGAAATTCAGATGGCGGCATCCGATATAGCTACACGGATAGAGGCATCAAGACTCCTGACATACAAGGCTGCTTCATATCTTTTCCAGTTCAGGCCAAACCCTACCATAACAAGCATGTCAAAGGCATATGCAGCAGAAACTGCCGTATTCGCCACGGAAAAAGCACTGGAGATCACAGGTTATTCTGGAATAAACGGAGATCTTGAGCGATTCTTCAGGGATGCCAAGATCATGGAGATATGGGAAGGAACAAGCGAGATTGAAAAGCTCATAATCTGGAGAAATCTCATAAAGGAAGCTCAGGGAGGTAATTGAAATGTCAGTTGAAGAACAGGATATACTGAGATCTGCAATTATAGAGTTTGCAGAGAAGAACATCGCCAATTCAGCGGTCGCCATTGAAAGGACAGGCATAACGGGCGATCTCGCGGTCTCTCTTGCTGCCCAGGGATTTCTTGGAGCTGCGCTTCCCCCGGAAGCAGGAGGCGCTGGAATAGACAGGCAGGGTTATGCTGTGATACTGAAGGAACTGGCGGCTTATTCACCGTCAGTTTCTGCGCTTGTTCTTATAACGGGGTCTGTTGCAGGCAAAATTCTGACGAAGAAGGATGATAGTCTCCTCGGGAAAATCGCCACAGGTGAGGAGGCGTTTGCCGTTTCTCTCTGGCCAGCCACAGACGGTTCAGGAAATGCCGGAGAACTGAAGATATCCGGCAAAAAGATCACGGGAATCAGGAGATATGTCATTGGGAGACCCGGAGGCTGTCTGGCAGCCGTCACTGATGAGGGGAAACTTGTGCTGGTGAAGAGTGGATTCACATTATCTGATGAGGACCATCACCTGTCCTTCAGGGGCCTCAGCTATTCAGTTGCCAGTGTTGATTCAGAGGATTTTGAGGTGATTTCCAGTAATGGGACGGAAACCATGGAAAAAATCCTGTCAGGAATGGACCTTGAAATTGCTGCAATTGCACTTGGCATCGCAAGGGGAGCACTGACAAAAACTGTGGATTACACAAAGGTCAGAAAGACATTCGAGAAGCCATTGAAGGACTACAGCCCGGTTGCAAACAATATTTCGCGGCTTATGTCGGAACTCAGGGTGGCAGAGATAGCTCTCCAGGCGTCAGGTGAAATGAATGAAACAGAGGTTCTCATGCTTAAGATGCATTCCACAGATCTTGCCAAAAGGGCCACAAAATATTCGCTGCAGTACCACGGGGGATATGGATATATCGAGGATTTCGGAGTTGAGAAATTCTACCGCGATGCTGTGGGTCTCACAATACTGCTGGAGAACCAGGCTGCGGACGGAATGAGGCTTTCAAAGGAAGTGTTCGGGGAAAAATCAGGATATCTTTGAAGCCTCTTCCCCGGCTTCCTGCGTACTGATCTGTGGTTCGGCAGCCTGTATGTTTGCAGGTGCATATGTCGTGGTTTCCGTGGATTCCACAATATAGAAGCCGTTGTTCAGTATTGCACCGCCAATTAAGCCTCCAACTACCGGTATTGCAATGTAGTCCACTGCTATTATCTTCACAAGTGGTATTGTACTGTTTGACAGCAGGGAATAGAGGTACGGGAATGCGTGTGCATTCAGATAGGCATTTCCAAGGAACGAACTTATTCCTGCTATATCTGAGAATGGCATGAAGAGTGCCATGAGAACAATGCCCATGGACACAATAACTCCGGAAATGAGAGCAGAAATGAATCCTCTTGCTGAACCCCGGGCTGCAAGCCCGGCAGCTAAACCTGCAATAATCCAGCCATAGAGTGGAATCCAGCCAATCAGTATCAGAAGCAGGACGCCGGAAATGATTCCAGAACCTATGCTTCCGTACATCAATCTTTCATTAGACATTTACATTCTGCCATCCTATGGTCAATATATAGTTTTGATCATGGAAAACATGAATCGGGCAGAAATGTGATGGCTCATCCCTGTAAACAAGGGCTCAGAGCCGTTTCGGCATTTCGCATGTTCCTATTCCTTCTTCTGTGAATCCTGTGGCGATCTGAAGTTTCTGGAGCGTTCTGTGATCCGCCCCTCTCTGCTATAATGCTCCGTAACCTGTACCCATGTGAGAAAACAGCCATCAACAAGCATCTCATCATCTTTCTCAGTCATCTCACTCACCAAGATGACTGCTGAAGAATGTCAGCATTCTCTTCCAAGCATCGTCAGCGGCAGGCTTGCTGTAGCTCATCCCGGTGTGGTTGAAAAACGCATGGTATGTGCCAGGATATATCTTCATCTCAAAGTCCAGCCTGTGCTTCACAACATTTTCTATCAGAAGGGGAAGGCCATTGTTGATCGAACTGTCTTCACCGGCATATATGCCCATGACTGATCCCCTGATTCTTGAGAGATCTTCAATGTTCCGTGGGTTTGCGCCATAAAATATAATGGAGGCATCAAATTTCATCTGAGTTGACAGCTGGAAAGCAAGGCCACCTCCAAGACAGAAGCCAACAACTCCGGTCTTAGCCGGTTTGTAGTTTTTCAAAAAATAATTCTGTGTATCCTCAAGGTCTGATATCATTCTTTTTTCAGTTTTATCTCTTTCAAACATTACCTTCGTAACTATCTTTCTGGTATTCTCCGGGAGCTTTTCCAGAATTTCAGAGACAGCTTTCTGATCTCCTCTCTTCTCGGGGGGAAGTGCCCAGAATGGCCTCATGGCGTCCATTATATTTTCCTCAGTGAACAGGGTCTTCTCGTCTTCCCTTGAATACAGGTGAGGTGCAATGGCCATATAGCCTGTCTCACTGAGCTTGCGGCAAACTGTTCTTATGAAATCTGTAACTCCCCAGATTTCCTGTATAACCAGAATTCCTCCTCTGGCATTATCCCTCGCTGGCCTGCTGAGAAAGGTATCAATGCTGCTACCATCTCTTGCCCTGATTTCAAGCAGTTCTTCCCGAACAGTGCTGTTCGTCATAAATATTACATGGTATTTCAGATTTAATAACTATGACTTTTGAGCACCATATGAATATTTTTCTGGCTAAACATTAGTTCACGGTTTGGGTATGGAAAATTCTTATTCAAGATAAGCATGGATTATGAAATATGGTGATGGTTCATGAAGGAACTGACCAGAAAGGAAGTTAAGCAGATTCGGAAACTTATGAAGCACGGAAAGGATGTTCCGGAGATATGCAGTACTTTCAACATACCCCCGGAAGAATGGAGGGAAGTAGCACTTAAATACGAGCTGTTTGACTGAAATTCTGAGAAACTGCATAATGCCTGTTTACCTGCAGGAAAGAGAGCAACGGCATTAGAGTTTAATCTGCGAATTGCCGCTGCTCACTGGCATGCAAAAATTGACAAAATCCGGCAATAAAAAGCAACTGTTGTAACTGGAAAACAATTTAACCAACCTGGGAATGTATAAAGGGTTTCAGCCTGATGAGGATAGGTTTCTTTACTGCAACATATTATCCAACCCCTGATGGGGTATCGCACTATCTCAGGGATGTAAAGGCAGAGTTACAGAAGAGAGGGCATGAAGTCCATGTGTTTTCATTCAACGGTGACAGGAAAGAAAAGAATGTTCATGTTCTCCATTCAGTTCCATTTCCGGCATACTCGCAGTACAGCGTGCCTGTCAATCCACTGCCATTCGGACTTTACAGAAAGGCAATCAGGTTGAATCTTGACATAATACACATACATGATCCGTTCATGGGGAGCCTGGGATACCGGATATCCAGATATACCGGTGCACCAGTAGTTGCAACATATCACACAGATTTTGTCAAGATGCAGGAATCAATTAAGATCCCATTCAGGGACAGGCTCTTCAGAACCACGTGGAAATACAGCCTGTTTCTTTACCGCCGTTGCGACGAGGTGTTTGCTCCAAGCAGGAAGAGTATGGAACAGCTTAGAAACGATGGAGTGCTTCACACTAGGGAACTCCCGCTGTTTGTTGACACCGGGAGGTTTGCGCCGGATACTGGTGATACTGGAACATTCTTCGTCCAGTATATCGGTCGACTCACAAGGGACAAGGGTGTATTCCGGATTCTTGATGTTGCAGCTGCCATCGACAGGAAGTCGGGCATCAGGTTTCTCATATCAGGAACAGGCCCTGAAGAGAAAAATCTGGAGAAAGCCATACAGGAGAGAGGGCTCCAGGATATTATCACGCTCACAGGCTACGTGGATGAACCCAGGAAAATAGAACTGCTTCGCAGGGCCGGTCTGTTCATGTACCCGTCAGAAACAGATACATTCGGGATATCGGTCGTGGAAGCAATGTCATCGGGAGTCCCCAGCATAGTTCCACGCGGTTTCCCCCTTGCACATTATGATGACATGGAGGTTTCAGGGCTCATAGAGATGGACTTCTCAAAACCTGATGAGATCGCACAGGCAGTTGAGAAATATTCCACTGAAGGACAAAATCTCAGGGCTATGGGGGAGGCCGCCAGGAAGTTTGTTCTTGATAATTTCAGCATGGAGAGGCACTGTGACATACTTCTGTCAACATATACGGACCTTCTTTCGGAGAGATCAGTTAACGCAGTTTCGGGAGACAGAAAATCAACAGGGAGATTGTTCGCAAGGTGAGATAATTGCCAGGCGAAGATCGTTTAATTCTGGCAATTGCAGTTTCTGCCATATATTCTGTGGTGTCTGCAACAGTAGCCACATCTGTAATCCTTACGACTGAAGCACTTGGCTACAGAATATCACTGTTCGGCATTGTGGCTTATGCTCTTGTTATCGGCTCTGATGTTGTGATAATGTACTTTTCCTCCAGGAGACTTCTATACATGTTCACCAGACTGGTTTCAGACAGGCCCACAGTAGAGCCCAGGGAACATGACACAGATCGGGGTGAACTGAATGAGGAACTGCAACTTGGGGAACGAGAGCAGATTGTGGTTGACGCCATAAGGAGAAACGGTGGAAGTGCACTGCAGAACTCGCTTGTGGAGGTTACAGGAATGTCCTCACCCACGATTTCACGGGTCATATCATCGCTTGAAAGCAAGGGAATTCTTGAGAAAAGGAGACATGGGATGACAAACATCGTATCATTGACAGGTGGCCGAAAACGGTAGATCGGCCATATTCTGCAATACTGAAATGCATTTCATTGAAATGCATTTCAGTGATCTGTTAAGAGCTATTTCAGCATAATTAAAATTATGAGATCATTCGGAGAAAAAATAATCTGGATAATAATTGCCCTCATAGGGGCAATAGCAGTGGCAAGCATTGTGTCATTTGCCATATACGGAAGATATGGCTATACGTATGGTTACGGTCCATATGGCATGATGGGGGGCTTCCCATTCTATGGCATGTATATTATTATGCCCATAATGGCAGT
>JAVYSG010000024.1:13498-17987 GCA_038729325.1 Thermoplasmataceae archaeon
CTGTCCAGGGAATATCCTGGTAGTGTCGATTATCATCTTCGGGAGGGTCACATAACCAGCTGGCTGAATTATATAGGTGAGAAGGATGCAGCCGCTTCTCTCTCTGGTGTTTCCGACACAGAAATTGCACTGAAGAAGCTTGGTGCCACAGGAGGAAAAGGAGGAAGAGGTGGAAGGAGAGGACAAATGCAGGGTGGTCGTGGAATGCACCATCCCGGCAGACCAAAGATGCATATGATGGAGAATGACACTCAGAAGTGAACCATAATTATCTTACCGCTCTGGACAGATCATCAAGTATGGCCATATAGTAAATGAAAGCCAGATACGGGGACTGGTATGGATTGAAATAAGAGTGCACGTCCTGGTCTGCAAAATTTCTCACCGACATATAATAAATATGATCAGACGTCTGCAGAGTTCT
The DNA here is from genome assembly GCA_038729325.1 of Thermoplasmataceae archaeon. GTDB lineage: Archaea > Thermoplasmatota > Thermoplasmata > Thermoplasmatales > Thermoplasmataceae > UBA509. The sequence goes on from JAVYSG010000024.1 coordinate 13,923, forward strand.
CCATGTTTTCAGGTCTCGTGTACCTGAAAGGTTTTTCATTGCATTGAAGGCATCATTCTGCATTGCATTTCCAAGCCATGCGTTGAGATTTCTGTCAGTATCCGCCCATGATATGGGATTTTCAACACTGACAGTTCCACGATCGCCGTTATCCAAAACCGCCCTGTCTACTGTGGCTATTTCTACACCCCTCTTGGATAATTCATGTGGCAGGGCCTTCAAAAACTGGAATATACCTGTCTCCTTCCACTGGTGTTCGCCAAACGTTTCATAGTCCATGAAAACATTTGTAACATCTCCAGGAGAGGCTGCTACCCATCCTGCGTATTTATCTGCAAAAAGGGGAAAATCGTTCCAGCTTGGATTCGAAAATCTGAAGGCTATGTCATCACTCATCCTGTAATTCCTCAGGAGAAGTTTCATTCCTGATACGGATAGATATGGGTAATTCGGTGAATGTGCGGCAATTATCTCATCAGTTCCTTCGGTCACCATGTTCCGGAATCCCATGCTCTTAACTTCTCTGGATATCTGATCGGAAAAGATCAGTTCAGTGTTCCTGAATGAGACAGGGTTTACTCCAAACAGTCTCTGGACAAGCCTGCGATGTTCTTCGACCTGATCCCTGAATTCCTGCGGATTCCATATTGAAGCAAGGCTGTGATAATACGTTTCTGACATGATCTCTCCCAGACCTGACCTGAAATATTCCCTGAAAATTTCAATCACTTCAGGCGCGTATTCAGCCGCCTGCTCCAGGAAGATTCCCGACAGTGAGAAGGAAGCCGGGATACCCTCTTCCAGGAGGACGCGCGTGGCGGGAAGATAGCATTTCTGTGCAACTCTCTTCATGATTTCCATGTTTCGGTCATCCCAGAAATAATCGTGTTTCACTCCTATTTCAGACCTGCGGTATGGCCTTATTCTCCTTGGCTGATGCACCTGAAAATAGAACACAAGGTTTCTCATATGGAGAGATACACCCCCATTGTATCAATGGCAGCTCTTTCCCATGTGAAACGCGAAGCCTCCTGCTGCCCCATGATGCCCATTATTCTTCTCATGGACCTGAACATAAGCATTGATTCCATATAATCCGCAATCAGATCAGTATCCCAGTAGTCAACGCGGAGTACATTGCGAAGAGCCTCTCCGACCCCGGTTGTCCTGCTTATTATTACCGGTGTGCCCAGAATCATGGATTCAATCACGGTCATCCCAAATGGCTCGGAAACGGCGGGAAGAACGAAAACATCACTGGATCGGTATATTTCAACTGACTTTCGAAAGCTCACAAATCCTGTGAACTCTGTTTTTTCAGATATTCCCAGCTCCCATGCTAGCTTTCTCACTTCCTGGTACTGATCTCCTGTTCCCGCCACGGTGAACCTGGCATCAGGCATCCTCTGCGATACAAGTGCCGCTGCTTCTATGAAGAATCTTGGCCCCTTCTGGGTTGTGACCCTTCCCAGGTACAGGACTCTTTTTGTCGGTTCATAGGTTCGGGCCATCATTGTGTAATGTTCATTGTCCACACCGTTATGGACAACAGTGATCCTATTGGGATCAGCTCCATAATCCCTTACAATTTCGTCCCTGGTGAATGCGGAAACGGCTATGATCCTGTCAGCGGCCCTGACGCCATCCCTTTCAATGCTCATTATATCGGACTGCGGGTTGAAATTTCCTGATCTGTCCCGTTCCGTGCTGTGAAATGTGATCACAAGTGGAATGCCATATTTTTCCTTGATCATTTCGCCTGCCCTGAACGTTATCCAGTCATGGCAGTGCACCAGTGAAACCCCATGAGGGTCAAACTGCTCAAATACCCTCAGGTTATAGTCATCAACAGCTTCCCTGAAGCCAGGAAATCCTTCAATCTCGTAGGGATTCCCGATGACCCCTCTGTTCAGTTTCACAGGAACTACATTGAAAGGATAGTTCTTTCCAAGCCTCTTCATGGCTGGAACATATACATCTATATTCATGATTCCTGCAAGCCGTCCGAAAAGATTTATTGTATGTACTCCAAGCCCTCCTGAAAATGCCGGAGGCAGTTCCCATCCTATGACTGCTATCCTCAATCAAACATCCCTCCCGGATTGATTACATCCTCGTGATATGAACGCATGATCTCCCCGTAACTCCATGCCTGCATCATACACCCCTTTGGAGCCCCGTCAGGATCGCCATCGAAAATTTCCGGAAGATATGGCATGGAAAGCAGGGGGCGGAAGTATTCCATAAGCCTATCCGGTGCATACCCCGACCTGCGGGAAGCTGTGATATATGGTCCGATGAGCCACGGCCACACCGTACCGTTGTGGTACGCAGCATCACGGCTCGGAAAATCACCTGTGTAGTGTCCTTTATAGTTAGGATCACCAGGATCAAGGGTCCTGATTCCATATCTGGTAAGGAGCCTCTCATCAACGGCATTTTTGAACTTCCCGAATCCACTCAGCACAGGAAACGGGAGGCTGAATGCCATTATAAAGTTGGGACGCAGGCGCATATCGTCAGGGCGTGCAACATCAAGCACAGTTTTACCCTTCACAAATGCAGCAGAGAATTCATCCATAACCAGATCTGCCATTCCATTGAGTTCCACCGGAAGATCGGCATTAATTCTGGAGGAAATATCCTCAAGAGATCTGAGGGCATTGTACCAGAGGGCATTTATCTCAACAGGGTCACCTTTCCTTGGGGTGAAGACAATGCCATCACGCTCTGCATCCATCCAGGTGAGAGGAGCATCAGTCACTCTGATAAATGGGCCATCCATTGAATACATATTATTGCCACGTATGTAGTTCATTGCAATATCATTTAAAAAAGGGAAAAGGTCCCTGGCGGTCTTAAGATCACCTGTATACTGCAGGTACTTCCATGCTGCGTAAATGTAAAGCAGTCCGGAATCTGCTGTCCTGAAGTCCTCCGGCGTCTCAAGCCTTTTGGGGACTGCACCTTTCCGCGACACTTTCCTGTATGCGTACAGAAGGTTGGCGGCTTCCCGGTACCTTCCGGTTACAAGCATCAGGCCAGGCATCGAAATAAAGGCATCTCTTGCCCAGGGCCCAAACCAGTGATAGCCGGCAATTATATTGTCCCTGGTCAGCAGCATGGCAGATCTCAGTGGAATCTGTCCCAAACCTGCAGGATATACGCCATTTTTCCTGATGTCATTCTCCATGGCCTTTCTTACATCGTGAAACGGTATATCCACATGGGTACCGGAATAGATCCTGAATTCCAGCGACTTGCCCGGATTATTGAATTGAAATTCACCTGGCTCATAGAGGTCTTCCCTGAATATCGTGCCTCTTTCCCTTTCCACCGGATAGAGAAAGTTCCTGTACCATCTGCCTGTCTCAAGAAATTCGCCCACGGAGTCAAATGAAACAGATAATTCTTCGTTTTCAACACTCACAGTGTGCCCATTTCTGGTGGTCTTATATGTTCTGGTGCCCTCACTGATTGTTTCATGATAACTCCTGAATGAGATAAGCGGTATGATTCGGATCCTGGTTAAACGGGCACCTGAAAAAGTATACCTGATACTTACCTGGTCTGCAAGGGGATGAATGGCAATTTCTTTTCTCACCTCAATACTGCCTGTGGAGTAGCTGAACGTGGGAACAGGAAAGTCAGAAAATTTCCGAAGGCTGCGGTATCCATCAGGAAACACAACGTCCCCATAGTAATTGGTATCCAGTGAAACCTCACCAGAATCTGTGGTCACAACTTCGAAGATCTTGTTAACAAGTACCTTTCGCAGGAAACGATCATCCACATTTCTAACCAGAATGCCATGATACGATCTGGTGTTGGCAAGGCTCCCGGTCGATGACGCATAACTGCCATTCCTGTTGGTTATTATCCACTCTTCTCCGGGAATCATGCAACAATAACCAGATACGAGAATATACATATATTGCTCTTACAATGAAAATGGAACTTAATTGCCCAGGCAGACAGATTATAAAGAGTATTGGCAAACGGTTCTATCATCAATACGTCAGCAGTGAAAGGCCCGGTTCAATGGACTGTGCAGGAAACCAATAC
>JAVYSG010000025.1:0-17123 GCA_038729325.1 Thermoplasmataceae archaeon
ATTCCGGCCAACCTGATGCCGAACTACACCGACTGGATGGTAATATTTTCAACAAATGAAATGGCAGTCACGTGGCTGAACCATAAATACAACATCCCTGCGGGGTCTTTCTGGTTTGAGAACATAACTGCCAGGAATACAACGGTGGCCGCGTCCACGTCACAGCTGGATCCAAGTGGATTCCAGGCCATTGAGATGACAAAGCTGGCTGGCCTGCTCTATACCGGCTGGTACAACACAACATATGGAAAATATGTGCAGCAGGCGTTCTCAGGCAATTTCACCATGTACCTGAAATACAACCGCGCATGGAACAACTGGTTTGGACCCAATGGAACACTGGCATCAGAATCATGGGGCGGGAACTACCCTGTGAATGATTCAATGGCGCTTTACAACCAGGTGTTCGGCTACATGCTCAGCAAAGGCTACACAAGGCTCACCACGGTTGAGATCGGGCTGGACGGTCTGCTTGAGGCCGGAACTGCTGACTACGCACTGACATATAAGTCGCAGGCCATAAATCAGAACCTGTCATATTTCAAAGCGTATGACGGATCCAACGGCCTGAGTTCATGGATTAACCTTGGCAATATTTCGGAAAACCATGTCCTGTTCTACGGTATGGTAAACAGCACTGGCCCAACCACACCGGATGATAACATAGGCAATCTTCCTGGTGCACCCATACTGTATGCTGCCACAATCCTGAATGGAACAGCGAACCCATCCATGGCAGCCGCCTACATCTACAATCTTGTGACAGGATACGGCCAGCACACTCTTGCTGCCAGTGATTTTGATCCACTGCCGGTAGCATTCGGATACCACATATCGAATATTCCATCATATCTGGGTACCGTTATTGAACCAATTCCCGGCTACATTCCGGCATCAGCCTATGACTGATTCCCTGATGTTCCGGAAACATTATTCTGATCACATTACATGTCACATTCCATGAGAAACAGGCTTCTTCTGCTATTTTTTCCCTTCATGGCAGCGTACCTGATTTTCCTGATCCTGCCCATAGTGAGAATCCTGACTTTTAACTCATTTGGGTTTCTCATGAGTGACACACGCAGCGGAATACTCTCCAGCATATACTACACATACCTGATCGCCCTTGCAGTGGCGGTTATTTCCGTTCTCCTGGCACTGCCATACTCCTTCGTTATGGCACGCAGGAACAGCATTCCTTACAGGATCGCCGACAGCCTTGTGGAGATTCCCATAATGATCCCCAGCACTGTAGTGGGCATCATGATCCTCATAACCTTTGCACCGCAGATGCCTGTGGGATCAGCAATTGCCAGGATTTTCCCCGGATATACATTCCAGGATTCACTCTTTGCCGTGATCATAACGTTACTTTTTGTATCCTCTGCATATTCAATCAGGATTATTGGTGTGAGCTACAGGCAGGAGATACTGAGGTATGAGGAGGAGGCCATGACACTTGGCATCAGCGATGCCAAGAGCTTCCTGCTGCTTTCTGTCCCCATGCTGATCAAACCCATGGCAAGAGGTATTGTCCTGTCATGGGCCCGCGCAATTTCCGCGGTTGGTTCCCTGCTCATAGTGGCATATTATATCTTCCCGGGCTTCACCCAGCTTGCAGGGGTGTTCATTTACAGCCAGTTCCTGGGAGGCGGATTACCAGCCGCAGCTGCATCATCCAGCATCCTGATAATCACCGGTATAGTAGCAATGGCCATTCTGAGGGCCATGGGAGGAAGAAATGCAGCTGTCTATTAGAGACCTGAGATACAGGCGTGGAAGCTTCACACTGTCCATTGATCAGATGGATTTGCCCGCCGGGAAGCATTTCATAATGGGCCCGAATGGATCAGGCAAGACCACACTGCTGAAGAATGTGTGCGGCATACTCCGTCCTGATTCTGGCAGCATATTGCTTGACGGTGTTGCCTCTGAAGGCAGGAAATCATGGGAAAGGCACATTGCATATATCCCGCAGGATCTCCTGCTCTTTCCTGGGATGAGCGTCGAAAAGAATCTTCTATTCCCCGTACGCCATGCAGGCGGGAGCATGGAGATATTTCACGACATGGTGGAAATCATGGGACTGAAAGACCTCCTGCAGAGAAGAGCAGACCAGATATCCGGGGGCCAGGCACAGAGGGTTGCACTGGCACGTGCAATCATAAGCGCACCCTCCATCCTTCTGATGGATGAACCGCTTTCAATGCAGGATCAGCCCGCAAGGATCTGGATACTTTCACGCCTGGATGACCTGATGAAGAAGTACTCTTTCTCAATCATTTACGTAACACATGACCAGAGCGATCTGGACTTTGGCTACGATTCCGTGACCTTCCTGGAATCAGGTCGGATAATTGAGAGTGTGTCTTCCCTCAGCCAGTTGCGGGAAGCGGCCAGCGTATCAATGCTCCATTACGGAAACATGGTCAGAATCCAAGATCACTATTATCTGGCCGGTGATGATTCAATCGGGTTCTCTGATTCCGGTGGATACGGCTACAGATGGTGGAAATCACTTGATTACAATGTGCTTCTGGCATCCATTGACGGGAGGGAATATTTCATAAAGACCTCCAGAACACCGGATGCAAAATATCTCGTCCTGAATCCGGAACTGCTGAAACCTCTGCAGCACAGATCCGTATTGCAGGAAGGGCAGTGATCCATATGAAACAGTGAAATGAAACCATTTCATGAATTATGGAGATACAGATCCGCAGACGTGACTGTTTTTTCAATTCAATCAGCCCACGTTTTTCAGCACAGGCAAATCCGTATATATTCAGATTGGTTTAGTTTTTTAGTGGTGTATCATGAGTTATGGAGGGTATACAGGCAAATTCCTGAGGGTAAACCTCTCAAAGGGCACAATCAGCATTGAGGACACGAACATGAAGTGGGCCAGGGACTATATAGGCGGACAGGGGCTGGCCACACGGTATTTTGTGGATGAGGTGGATCCAAAGGTAGATCCGCTGTCTCCAGACAATGTTCTCATAATGGCGCCGGGACCACTGACAGGCACAAGTTCTCCAACTGCCGCAAGATACATGGCTGTGACAAAGAGCCCACTCACCGGAACAATCACACGGAGCAACTCCGGAGGATTCTTCGGGGCAAAGCTGAAACACTCCGGCTTTGACATGATAATATTCACCGGCAAGTCTGATCATCCCGTATATCTGTACGTTCATGACGGGAAGGCGGAACTCAGGGATGCAACCCACGTCTGGGGAAAGGATGTGTTTGAAACCGATGATACACTTAAGGCAGAGACAGGCGTCAACGTATCCGTTGCGTGTATAGGGCCGGCAGGAGAGAACCTGGTCAAATTCGCATCAATTGTTAATGATAAGCACAGGACGGCTGGAAGAAACGGCGTTGGAGCTGTGATGGCTTCAAAGAACCTTAAGGCTGTCGTTGCATCAACAGGAAAGATGCCTCAGATCGGACATGCCGGGAAGTACAGGGACACCCTCGCCGCCATGCTCAAAAAGATCAAGGCAAATCCTGTCACAAGCCAGGGACTGCCTGCCTATGGGACAGAGGTGCTTGTGAACATAATCAACCAGTCTGGAATATTCGGCACAAAAAATTACATGGATTCAGGAAATGATCCGCTTGCAGATATGGTCAGCGGAGAAACTCTTGCTGACACTTACCTCATAAGGAATACCCCGTGCTTTGCCTGCCCGATTTCCTGCGGCAGGGTATCCAGATACAATGAAAGGGAGTCTGAAGGTCCTGAATATGAATCCACATGGGCACTGGGTCCCAACACAGGCGTACACGACCTCTACACAGTAATAGCGGCAAACGACAACGCAGACCGCCTGGGATACGACACAATAACTGCAGGAAACACACTTTCTGCAGCCATGGAGCTCTATGGTGAGAAAAAGTTACCAGACAGCGTTGTGGGACCCACAAAACCCATATTTGGCAACTCATCATTTGTTCTGGAAGCCTCTGCCAAACTGGCCTACAGGAAGGACTTCGGAAATGATCTTGCTGAAGGGTCCCTGAGGCTTGCCCGCAAATACGGAGATGAAAATGCATCAATGAGCGTCAAGGGTCAGGAAATAGCGGCATATGATCCCAGGGGCGCATATGGGATAGGGCTGGCATACGCCACGAGCAACATTGGCGGATCTCACATGAGGGCATACACCATATCCAATGAAATACTTGGTGTGGAACCGGTCTCCAAACCAACCGAGAAGGAAGGAAAGGCAGCGCTGGTCAAGTATGTGCAGGATTTCACAGAGGTCATGGATTCCTCAGGATTATGCCAGTTCCCATCATTCGCGCTCAATCTTGATGACTATATTGCGCTTGTCAACGACGTAACAGCCTTTGATTACACAAAGGATGAGATAATGCTGGCTGCGGAGAGAACATGGAACCTTGAGAGGCTCTTCAACCTCAAGGCAGGCATAAAACCAGAACAGGACAAACTTCCCGAAAGATTCCTGAAACAGGCTCTGGAAAAGGGGCCGGATAAGGGAAACACATTCCCGCTGGATTACCTGCTCAGGGATTATTATAAGGTAAGGGGCTGGAATGAGAAGGGAATACCCACAAAGGAGACCATAAAGAGGCTCGGGCTGGACTACTATTCCCTGTAGTCAGCCGCCGGCCACTGGCGGAAATATATCCACGGAATCCCCGCTCTTTATTATTTCCTGCAACCCCTTCCCAAAGATTACATTGACCCCGTTTATGAGTATTATGACGTTCCCTCTCAGTTTTCCATCTTCCAGCATCAGTTTCCTGAATGGTTCGCCATAGCGTTCGGAAAGCGTATCTACAACCTTGCCCACTGTGGCCTCAGCATCATTCAGGGAATCTTCCTTCATTCCAGTTATCTGCCTGAGATTGGCATAATATTTCACCGTGATCATTGCTGTGAAAACATTGGAATACAGTATTTACGTTTTTCTGGCATGGGGCGTTCACCTGCATTTCATAACGCGGTAAAACTGATGACATGCAGTATATGCTGCAGTGCAATTCAGTCATATGATTGAAGCCTTTGTTGGGAAGGGAGGTGTCGGGAAATCCACAATTTCAGCTGCGTATGCAAGGGTGCTGGCGGAACATGGTAAGACTCTGCTTGTTTCAACTGATTATATGCCATCGCTTCGGCACATATTCACCAGGGACTACAGTAACATAACTGTAATGGAGATATCCGAATCCGACATTGCAGCAGAGTGGAAATCCAGGTATGGTGACCAGGCATACACCATAATATCGGAATTTGCGGACGTGGGCCCGGAGATACTTGATCACATTGCCGCCAGTCCAGGTGTAGCGGAAGAGTTCATGATATCACGCATAGTTGACCTGCATGATTCCGGCAGGTATGATTACGTTGTCTGGGATACACCAGCGTCATCATCAACAATGCATCTTCTATCCCTGGAAAGGGATTTCTACAACCATCTTGGACGCGACCTGAAGTTTCTCCTCTCTGCCAGGAGCAGGATAAGGGGCGACCGGATTGGTTCAATTCTTAAGGAATGGCAGAAGCTTGCACAGGACGTGTGGAATCATATGGAAAAAACCCGATTTTTCCTTGTCTCCACAGCAGATACACTGAGCCTGATCCAGGCCGGTGAGATTCAGGAGGAATTCCGGAAGCTGGGGCTGGACATATACGGGAGAATACTGAACAGGTCAGACCAAACGCTGCCCGGATACAATCTTTCCATACCTGAGCTGCACGGCACTGTGCAGGATATTGTAGAGTCCATGATGGGATATATGGACAGGATATTCATGGAATCCCACACATCGCATATTTAACGCGAATATCCTGAGAACTTCGTAGTCAGTACCTCAGTGAACCAGCTGCTCCCAAGAGCTTCCAGGAACCTGGAGAGCCGCTCCCGGCTGTCCCTGAGGATGAGAAAATCGTACTCCTCTCTTCCTACTGGAATGAAGTCCAGCCCGTACATCACCGCAGCCTGCCGTATGGCCACGCCTGCATCTGCCCTGCCGCTCCAGATTGCACTGGCAACAGCATAATGCGTTTTGACCTCATATGTAAATCCCCTGATGTCCTTTCCACTTATGCCGGATGACAGCAGGATGCTGTCTGTGAGTACCCTTGTCCCGGATCCGGGGTTCCTGTTAACAAATGCAACACCCCGGGATGCAATGTCTGTAAGAGATTTTATGCCGTGCGGATTCCCTGGTCTTACCAGTATTCCCTGTTCCCTTGTATATCCCTTCACCAGTTCTGCTTTGTTCATGAGGTCGTGATCACCTGTGAAATCGTTGTACTTCATGTTTGCAGGATTGAGTAAATGAACACCCGCAATATCTGCTTCTCCCCTCCTTATGGCCTCAACACCTCCGGTTGACCCCACGTTGATCACCTTGACGTTCATTGAAATTTTACGGAAGATTGATTCAAGGGCTATGTCATGGCTCCCAATGAATGTGAAATCCGGAACCTGCACATCATCTGAATACAGCGACACCTGCACCCTTTCTCCTGCATCAATGAACGGCCTGTCACCGTATACCGATATGAAACCATCCGATCTCATGATCCTGGAAACTGAGCCGGAATCACCAAGAAGAGGGTATGCTACCGCTGATTCTCTCTGGACAAGGCTTACAGGCACAAGGTTGACCTTCCCCTGCGCCAGGTGCACTCTCACAGGCAATGTACCTGAAATCTGTGCTTTTCGCTGTCTTATGCCGCATGATCTCAGCAGCGCAGGCAGAAATATTGTATCAAAGACCATTATGGCGGAAACCGGGAATCCCGGAAGGCCTATGACTGGAGTGCTTCCCATCATTGAAAGAAGGGTTGGCTTTCCAGGTTTTACATCAACGCCGTGAAAAATAATACCGGGCTTGAACTCCGAAAGCACATCGTAGACCATGTCGCCTTCCCCGGCAGAAGTGCTTCCACTTGTTATAATGACATCATTTTCCTGAGAGAGCGATGTGATTGCACTCCGGATTGCTTCCCTGTCATCCTTCACTATCCCATGATAGGTTGCATGGAATGCAGGGTACTGCCGGAGTATGGCCTGCACTGCAACGCCATTTGATTCATAAAGCCTTCCCGGTGTCAGATCACTGCCGGCTTCCACAAGCTCGTTACCTGTGGAAAGTATTGCAATCCGCATTTTTCTTCTGACAGTAACAGAACTTATGCCCACAGAATGCAGCACTGCAATCTCTCTTGAACCCACTGTCGTACCTGCCCTGAGGATTAGTTCTCCCCTGGAAAGGTCCGATCCGGCCTGTGAAACGTTTTCTCCTGGTTTTACAGACCTGAAAACCTCCAGTGTTTTCCCCTTCAGGCGGGTATATTCCACCATCACCACAGAATCAGCACCGATGGGGACCACTGCACCTGTCGCAATCCTGATGCATGTGCCAGGCTCGCTCATATACAGTGCAGGATCACCTATGGCCGCGGAGCCCGAAATATTAAGCAATACAGGTGCATCCTGCTCTGCTCCCTCCACATCCTGTGATCGTACAGCAAAACCATCCACCTCTGATCTGTCAAATGGAGGGGAATCAATGCCTGAAAAAATGTCCGAATCCAGAATCCTCCCCTGGGCATCCGCAACGGCAATACGCTCTGATCCCTCTGTTTCGCCAATGTAATCTGCGGCAAGTTTCTTTGCCTCCTCCATGCTCACAAGCCTGTGAAAGATCAGCGCCATCAGTAAACATCTCCAATCAGTGTTATATCCACAATCTCGCCCTCCTCAAGCCCCTCCCTGTTTTCCGGAATCACAGTTATGCCGTTTGAAAGGAGAAGGGATGACAGTATTCCAGATCCGGTTATCCTCAGCGGATCGGCAACAAGGCCTTTTTCCGTGTTCCTGACCCTTACACGCAGGTATGATCTCATCCCTTCCCTGTTTGCCACCCTTTCGGTAACCGCTGCCTTTACAACAGCCCTTGTATTCTTCAGCCCTGTAAGGATGGTGAGAAAAGGATCCAGGAAAGCTTCCAGGGAGATAAGCGCGGCTACGGGCAGTCCCGACACAGAGAATACCGGCTTTCCTCCCACGTCGTAAAGCGATATGGTACGCCCCGGACGAATCATGACACCACCGAATACCATTTCACCCATCCCGTCAAGTACGTCTGCCACAACATCCCTGGAGCCAAGGCTTGTGCCTCCGGTAACCACCAGAATTCTGTGGCTTCTGAGGCCTGTTCCTGTTGCTGACTGTATTGCAGCCGGATCATCAGGAACAACACCAAGGTCATCTGTCCTCATATAAGCAGACGAGAAATATGAAAGAAGCAGGGGTTGTGTTGTATTTCTTACCCCCATACCGGGCATTATCTCATTCCCGGTGGAAATTATGCCCATTTCAATTACCTCAAATACCTGAAGTCTTTCTATCCCAACCGCAATGCATGCTGCAATGTGCTGTGCTCTTATGATTTCTCCACTGCCAATGATCCTCTGGCCAGTGCTGATGTCCTCACCTGCCCGTGAAACGTTCTCATACTTCCTCACAGACCGGAACACCCGGAGCGTGTTTCCTGACCTTTCAGCATACTCTGCCATGACCACAGCGTCTGATCCTTCCGGAAGCTCCCCGCCTGTGTATATCTCATATGCCTGTCCATGAACAAGCGATGCTTGTCCGGATCTGCCAGCCTCGATCTCGCCCATCACATCCAGTGTTATGAAGCTGTATTCTGATGCACCGGATACATCCGATGAAATGACAGCATAGCCATCCACTGCACTCCTGTTGAATGCTGGTGAATTCTCGCCCGCATAGACATCGGCCGCAGAAATCCTTCCTGAACATTTTCGCACTTCAATGTATTCCACGGCAGCACTGTCCCATTTCCTTTCGGACATGCGATCTACAGCCATGGAGAATGTTATCAGGCTGCCGAAACCCTGCATCCTTCTCCGGTTGCCTCCCATTAAATTGCATTTTTGTACACTATTAATCTCTATCGATTCGTCCTACCGCCCTCTGTTCTTCAGGAGTGATGTACCTGCACCGGCAAGGCTGAGAATCGCTGAAATGATCATAACAGCGCGAAATCCTTCTGAAAAGCTGTTGAAATACTGCGACGTTATTGTAACAACTGTCCCGGAAAACATGCCCACAGTCAGCGATCTGGGTATGTATGCGGATATTATGGCTGTTGCAAGCACGATGCTGAAAAGCTGTCCTGTGAACCTCATTGTTCCAAGAAATCCGGAAGCAGTCCCGGAGCTGTCACGGGACACAGATCCCATCACGGAGTTGGTGTTCGGAGCAGAAAATAGCCCAAATCCGGTGCCGATGATTCCCAGGAGTATCAGAATATCTGTTCTGGTGAGAGGATGTATGAAATAAAGACCAAGGAACGCCAGGCCTATGATGATCATTCCTGCCGATGCGATATATCTTGACCCAAACCTGTCGGAGAGCTTTCCGGCTACGGGCGACAGGGCAACCATCAACACAGGCTCAGGAAGTATCAGTATCCCTGACATGAATGGGCTAACATGAAGTATCACCTGAAGGTAAATTGAGAAGATGAAGACAATGGAGAATGTGCTCAGATAGTTGAGAAGTGCCGTGAGATTTGATGCAGCAAATGTCCTGTTCCCCCTCAGCATCTCTGCCGGTACCGCCTCACCTGCGCCATGGGTCCCGTATCTCATGAAAAGTATGAGAAAAACCGCCGCCACAGGCAGAATGTAGGCTGACCTCAGGAAACCGGCCACATTCCCAATGGCGACATATGCAGTCACTGACAGAATTGTTCCTGCCAGAAATGCCGGACCTGCTGTGCCTGACGCTGCGGTACTCTTCCTGATCTCAATGTTCCGCATGCTGTAGGCAGAAAGTGCCAGAGCCGCGAAGCCAACAGGGCCTGAAAACAGGAACACGGACCTCCATCCGCTGAATTCTATGAGAATGCCGCCGAGAAACGGGGCAAAGGTCAGACCAAGGTACACTGACATTGCGTTGATGCCAAGAGCAAAGCCGCGCCCTCCACCTGAATACACATAACTCACTATGGCCGTTGAATTGGTGCTGAGGACAGCTGAACCCAGGCCGGCAAGGAACACCATGGCAATGAGGAAGGCATAAGATGAGGAGAATGAGGCCGCAATGGATGACGTGGCGAAGATCACAAGGCCGATCCTGAATATTCTCACCCTTCCCATATTATCAGAGATTCTACCGAAGAATATCATGAAGGAGGCCAGTGGAATGAGGTAAATCATGGGTATCAGGGCTACCTGTGTAAAGTCCAGGTGAAATGAGACACCTATGCGTGGCACTGCAAATGCAATGGCACTTGAAAGAAATGGAGTTACAAATGCAGAAATGGAGGTTGTTGTGAGCACCAGCCTCCCTGATCCTGAATCATTCAATCAGATCGCCTGAGCATGCATGCGTATTTTGCAGATTAACAATTCCTGCAGTGGTTAACCGGCATTGCATCAGGTACATCACTTCCCTGCATTTTTCTCCGGCACGACAATGGATATGCCTCCCCTGATCCTTGAAAGGAATATCCCCGTGAACATCACAGCAACACCTGCAACTGAGAACACGCCGGGAATCTTTCCAGTCATGAATGCCTCCAGCACAACTGTGAAAATTGGCACACTGAATGCAAGGACAGTTATGCGGTTGACCTTGCTTATGCGTATCATGTAATTCCACAGCAGGAACTGCAGGGCGCCGCCCAGTGTACCCATCCAGACAAGATCAATAAGAAAATCTGTGGTGATCCTGAGATGAAAATCCAAAGGACTCAGTGCAAGCATTATGCATGCTCCCACAATGAACTGCGTCGCGTTTACCGCCACCGGGTCCAGGTCCCTGATCTTCCTGTAGAAGACCGTGAACGTACCCCAGAAAAACGCGTTGATGACAGTAAGGGCCATTCCGACAAGCGTGAAGCCTGAAAGGAGAGGTATGCCGTAGATCAGAACACCTGCGAATCCTATCACTATGCCAATTATCTCCATTCCGGAAGGCTTCTCCGAGACCATGAGAAAAGCCATTGGAAGGGAGAAGAGCGGCATTGAATAACTGAGCACTGCTGATTCGGATGGAGAAACGTAGAGCAGCCCGTATGCCCAGAACACAGTGCTGGTAACTGTCACAGCCGAAAGGAAGAGAAGGCTCCGTGTCAGTATGATCCTTCTGGATATTGACAGCAGCATTGCCCCAGCAATGAGATATCTCAGCCCCATGAAAACCAGTGGGGACGCGAATCCCAGGCCATCCTTTGCAAAGAAGTACGAAAATGCGGTAAAAACAACGTAAGGCAAAAGAAACTTGAGTTCCCTCAACCATTGGGTGAGCGCAATCCGGGCTAAAGCTTTGCCATAGCCGGTATTCTCAGCTTTCCTTCAAAGACAGGCACATCCTGATTCCATGATCCGCAGTAAAACATCTGGACATGCCATGCTGTGAACATCAGCATTGAATACATGATATATCAGGAGCTATATTCATAAATCAGTATTGAATAACACGTACATGACTAAGATCAATGATGCCGTGAAACTTGTGGTGCAGGAAAATCCGCTATATGCCACAATGATCAAGAGTGGCCTTGTAAATTATGCAAACCTTGCCAGGAAGATCCAGCCAACAGTGGAGAGCATGACAGATAAGGATGTGAAAATAAACACTCTGGTAAAGAGCCTTACCCAGATAAAACCCGAACTGACATGGGGCAGGCAGATAGATCTCCTGAGGAATTCCAAGCTCTCCCTTGATTACAAGTACAAGGAGAAACTCGTGCCCAGGCCGGGGGATATAGACAGCAATTCCATTGTTGCAGTCAGAACACCGCAAGGATTCAAGTGCCTCATGGGAGGAATGGACGATGGCAACCTGGCCCTCATAAAGATAGAACTCCCGGAAGATGCCTCCAAGAGTCCCGGACTGACACTTTTCGTGGTCGAGTATCTCATGCTTCAGAAGGTGAACATTGAGAAGATCTACAGGTTTGACACAGAGATCATCCTGACAGCGAAACAGGAAGATGCTGTGAAGATTCTTGAACATCTCAGCAACCTCATATACAGATCAAAAGCCTGATCTCTGAAATGCGTTGTGTGCCTTAACTGTTCAGGCACACTGTTTTTATTCAACCTGCCGATGAAAGCCTGATACGAATGAGGCCATCAATATCCCCCGAAGGAGATACCGCATATCTGGATGAAATTCACGATGACAGTGTACTTGCAATTTCAGGATTTAACCTGGCCACCACACCGGAATTCCTCATACTGGAGCTTTATAAGAAGTACCAGGCCACCGGGCATCCCAGATCCGTATTCATTGAGACAGATGCACTTCCTGCGTCTCCCGGGAGGGCACTTGACCTTGTCCTGAAGGAAATGTCAGAAACCGGGGATTACAATTTCATCAGGGGAATGCTTGTTCCATTTATGGGATTCTCGCCATATCTCCAGAAAATGACCCTGGAGAATAGATTCCAGGTGTATGGATGGCCCATCGGGATCACTGCATACTGGTTCAGGGAGATTGCATCCGGCAGGCCTGGGCTGCTCACCAAGATAGGCATCGACACCTTCCTTGATCCGGATCAGGATGCCGGTACACTGAATGAATCTGCAGCCAGAAACAGGGTTTGCTATTCCACAAAGATTGATCTGTCCGGGGATGAATTTCTGGTATACAGGGCACCAAAGCCAGAGGTATCCTTCATAAGGGTAACATCGTCGGACAGGCTTGGAAACCTGAGCATGGAGGATGAGCCAATAAGGGGAACAGTAATGAGCATAGCACAGGCAAGCAAAGCAATGCCAAATCCAGGAAAGGTGGTTGCCCAGGTGAAGCGCGTTGTTGTTGACGGAACGTTTTCTCCAAGGCAGGTGGAGGTGCCATACCCCCTGGTTGATTACGTTGTGACCTCACCGCCTCAGTACCACTGGCAGGCAAGTTCCTTCGAATATGATCCAAGGGCATGCTTCAGGGTCAGTCCGGGAAATACCGACCGGCTTCTTGGTGACTTGGGAGCTGCAAAATCGCCTCAGCTGCACAGGATCATAGCAAGAAGGGTTGCACTTGAACTTATAAAGCTGCTCAACAGTAAGGGATCGCCCATACTGATCAACCTTGGGGTTGGTGTCCCGGCCCTGCTTTCCGGAATCATCTCGGAGGAGGGGCTTTCCAGGGATATTGTGAGCGTTGTGGAATCGGGACCCTGGGGTGGTGTTGCCCTTACCGGCCCTGACTTCGGCATATCCATGGGGGCATTTGCCCTCTCCACAATACCTGACATGTTTTCCAATTATGAAGGGGGGATTATAGATACGGCCTCCCTTGGATTCCTCCAGGTGGATCAGTATGGAAATGTCAATCCGTCATACATACCTGGCAAGCTCACCGGGCCGGGAGGCTTTCCTGTCATAGCTGAGGGTACACCCCGCGTTTACTTTGCCGGGACATTCACGGCCGGGAAAAGTGATATCACTTCCGAAAACGGAAAACTGAACATCAGATCAGACGGGGAGGTTCTGAAGTTCGTCAACAGGGTCTATAAGGTCTTTTTCAGCGGAAAACAGGCAATGAAGTTCACAAAGGAGGTGAGGTACTTCACTGAGAGAGCGGTGTTCACCCTGACACGAGACGGGCTCAGACTGGATGAAGTTGCTCCCGGTGCTGATGTGGACAGGGATATACTGAGCAGAATGGAATTCCGGCCGGCAGTTTCCAGGGAACTGGCTGAGATGCCATCCTCTGTTTTTTCAGGGAACCGGATGAACCTCAAATATATGATATCGCACCACTGACCGGCTACTGCCACCCATGGGATGCCAGCTCATGGTGGGTCATCAACTTTTAATCTGTAATTGTGATATTCATTCATGTCAGATGAAATAAAACAGGAATACATGCAGTTCAACAGTGGCACACTCTTCCACAGAAAACTTGAAACAGGGGCAGACAGAAACATAATCCTGCTCCATGGGTGGTCATTCACATCCAGGAACTGGAAGGATGTGGGTGCATTTCAGCATCTTGGGGACCTCGGGTTCAACGTCTATGCACCGGATTATCCAGGTTTCGGGAACTCCGATCCTCAGGACAGTTACACCATCAGGAGAGGGGACATATCCAGAGGCACTGAATTCATAAGGGACTATCTGGGGCATATTGGAGTAAAAAAAGCATACATACTCGGCGCTTCCATGGGAGGCGGAATGGCTGTAATGGCAGCAATGGACATACCGGATGCGGTGGATGGCATCATTGCTGTAGCCCCGGCATGGGTGGAGGATCAGAAAGCCAGGATGGCCGGGATCGACAAGCCTGTGCTTTTCATATGGGGATCAAATGATAATGTTGTGCTGCCTGCACTTGGAAAGCAGTATGCATCCATCATCAGAGGATCAAGGCTCGAAATTGTACAGGATGCCCCGCACCCGGTATACATAGACCAGCCAATGCGGTTCTTCTCCATAGTATCTGACTTCCTTCGATCCCACTGAAGAGTCATGATCCACATGT
Source organism: Thermoplasmataceae archaeon (assembly GCA_038729325.1). Classification (GTDB taxonomy): domain Archaea; phylum Thermoplasmatota; class Thermoplasmata; order Thermoplasmatales; family Thermoplasmataceae; genus UBA509. The sequence goes on from JAVYSG010000025.1 coordinate 14,517, forward strand.
GGCGCTTCCGGCAGGGAAGAGAAATTTTAAGACCATATGAATAATTTTTTAACAACCTGATGCTTATTCTCCATATGATAATCGAAGAGATCGACAGGATGCTCAATCGCCAGGTGGTATTCTCTTTTGCAGTGGATCTTCCCATCACAGCTTTTTCAATGAAATACAATATGCCCATGATCGTAAGAATAAGAATTACCAGAGAAGGCGGGTACGCCATTGTGAACATGGAGAACAGCCCGGGCCTTGACGACAGCGACTTGAAGGAGATTTCCAAATATGAGATGAAGAGGTCAAGGGATGCCATAATGGTCAAGATTGACCTTACCGGAACGAAATTCCTTGAGGGCTTCACAGCACTGAATGCCGTCCCTTCCCTTGTTGTGGATGGGGTTATTGTTCATGACGGATACTGCTATATTTATTTCAGATTCCACGAGAATGATGAGCAGAACGTCACAAAAGCCCTCAGGCAGAATTTCATGGACTTCAGCAGATACGCAATTCAGTATATTGGCCCAAGCACCGGTGCAATTGATGTATTCAAGGAGCTGTCTGAAGTAACGCCCCTCAAGTACGTTGAGATAACATCTTCTGTCCCGCCCTCATTCATGAACATTACAAACGACCCTGTCATTGTCAACCTTGGAGTATCGTGGACCCGCGAACTCAAATATCTGCTTGAAGACGAGATCAGGGCGGTATATTATGATAAACATTCCCTCCTGACCGACAGAAGCACCTTCGTTACTGAGATATCCAAAAAAGACCACATATATGAGACATCCTTCACAAATCCTCTGATTCAGTTCTTTGTCAAGCAGGCATCTGAGAATTTCACAATAACCCTAGGAATGCCCCAGAAGCTTAACGGGAAGACGTTCTCATTTTCAACAATCGTTCCTCTCATAGTTCTCCCAGACTTTTTTGATACCATGAAGGAGGCCATCAGGCAGTTCAGGGAATGGGAAATTGATATACACTATGTCAGGGATGTAGAGGCCCTGGAATCCTCATAATTTACAACATATTTCAGCAGGAAAGCCGCTTATCCTGCAATGTTGATGAATTGTGATCTGTTCTTATGCCGTAAAATTATTAGCTTTCAACTACCGCAGGGCATGCGGGAATGGAAGCCTGATAAGCCATGGAAAAATGGCGGGAGACGGAACAGGACCTCCGGAATACATGAAGGAGACGCTGTTTATGAAGCAGGAACCTCCCATGGCTTGGGATGGAGAGGATGTCAGTTTCTCTCAATCCGGCACAGAGTCCCTGCGGGATTCTGCAGATCTCATATGTAAAGAACAGCCAGGGATATTGCAATTGCTGCAAGCACCGCATATCCCAGATTTTTTGTGCGTACCGCAACTGCAACCGCAACTGCAAGTGACAGGATTGTGCCAGGAGTGAATTCAGTGATGTTATAAACTGCAAGAGCAGAAAAGGCAGAGACGGCAAAGAGGTTGAATATCTGCTCCATGTTCCTCCCGCCTCTGAATCTGGAAATTACCAGCCAGGGAACGAGTCGCTGGGAAAGGCTGAGAAGCGCTAGTGAAGCGATCAGCAATATCAGAATCATTTCTTCCTCCTGTGCATTACAATCATCATTCCCGATGCAACTCCAACCAGGATTGGAAGTATTATAAAGTACGACGGCAGGTGCAGTGCCCTTGCAGCCACAGAAACTGCTATGGATGCGGCAGCGGTTACAGTTGTGGGCCGGTCTGATATCTTTGGTATGAGAAGGGCGAGGAAAAGGGCAGGCAGTGCAATTGCTATTGCAATCTCCACACCAGACGGCAGGAAGTTCACCAGAACAGCCCCGACAGCCGTGGAGCCCACCCAGTTCCCATAGGCATAAAGGCTCAGGATCCTCACCGAGCGCTTCGGTAACGGCGGATCCTGCACAGAAAGCGCATAAACCTCATCTGTCAGTAGAGGCGCAATCGAAATCATATCCTTCAGTGTTATGTCGGTTCTGATACTGCCCACATGGGGGCCGTAAAAAGTGTGGCGGAGATTCAGCAGGAAAGCCGTCAGAAGAAGAGTTGCAGGGTCTATGCCAATGCTCCAGAAACCGACGAAAGCCGACTGCACTGCCCCGGAATATACCAGTGCCGAAAGTGATACTGTTGCCCAAACCGGTACGTGCAGGGCTGTTGCTATGGCACCAAATGCAATGCCGGAAGGGACATAACCTGCTGAAATGGCCGTCAGGCCTCCCCTGAAATTCAGTTTCAAGGAAAGAACACTTCTCCCGTTACCCCGTCACTGGTTGATGACAAACCTTTCTTCTTCCTTTTCCGGTACCGGATTGAAGTCCCTGCGCCCCCTGATTATATGAACGGCTTCTCCGATTATGAGTCCTGCAGTAAGTGCCAGTGCGACATCAACTGCAAATGCTATGGTCCGACTGGTTGGGTAAAGGATTTCCAGAAGAATCCTGGAAACATAGGAAACGAGCCATATTATCAGTATGACCGGTGAGCGCCTGTAGTATACTTCCCCATTCCTCATGAAGAATGATATTCCACCGCCAATTCTGAGACCCATGACTGCACCTGCCGGGATCAGGAGGAGGGAGTAATATATCTCAGTGTCTCC
>JAVYSG010000026.1:0-11714 GCA_038729325.1 Thermoplasmataceae archaeon
AGTCACAGGCTCAGTGATAAATCAAAGCTTCTAGAATGGCAATCATATTCTCTTACTTCTGTAAAAGCCGTAAATGAATCCAAGGATACAGGAATGATTTCGAGTATTGTTGAACGGTGCAGGGCACTACTGAATTATTCATGAAAACAGAAGTGGCGCAATGTTCCCTGCAACAGAAATTCCCAGAATGAATTGAGGGAAATTAAAATGGTAAACATCTTTATGACAGCTTAAACTTACAGATAGTGTCTGAGTTTCTGGAGCTCCAATCCCCCAGCGATCAGTACTTCGATGATGCCATAGATATCTACAGGGAAGCTTTTGAATCGACCCCTGAAATTTACCTGGATCCAAAATATTTCAGTCAATCTTCTGGCAGAGAAACTGGAGATATGCAGTGGCATTTCTGCGTACTTATCGACAAAGAACCTGTAGGAATGGCAGCCTTCGCATCAACCATCTTCGGTGGTTACGGAGGGTACGTGGCAGTCAGAGAACATCTCCGAAACCGCGGATACGGTACAGTTCTGCTGAAGAACATAATGGATACACTGATCAGTGATTCAATTCGGAAAAAATGGAACCTTAAATTCCTGTTTGCGGAATATGAGGATCGCAATAGAAAACTCTGGGAATCCAAAGGATTTTACACATTGCCTGTGGAATATTTCCAGCCACCGCTCACAGAAATGAATGAGTGGATTAAGATGAACTTAGGTGCATTACCACTAACTGACTCTCACAATATTTCAGGCAATGAAATACTAAATTTTGTCACGTTTCTTTACTCCAAAATATACTATCTGAAGGATTACGCACATTTGAAAGAATACCAGTCAATGAAAAGTTCATGTAAGAATCTCGTACTCAGTCCTATCTGACATTACATGATCCCAGCTCTTACACAGGAAAATACTTCGTGGTACATCTGCCTGAAGCAGATGTAAATCTGTGTAATCAATGCCTGATGAGCTTCTGAATGCCAGAACCGTACTGTGCCGCTTTCTTTGGAATCATTGCCAGATCTATCGGATAGCCGAGACATACAGCTGCCTGCCTGAGTACATACTTATTCACATTTCCTCTGATGTTGCTTTCTCTTCTGACACCCTCCATCATCTTCACGATTCCGGGGCTCAGATACGGTGTAATCAGTTTCTTTCCCAAGGCACTGGCCAGCTTTTTTTCCCTTGGAAGCGTTGACGCGTACAGTTTAGCCATATGTGCTTCATTGGAGAGATCAGGATTGTCCATGAAGCGCCTGTATCCATAGAATATTTCATCTGATCCCTGGCCAGTGACAAGATAATCCTCCTTTATGCTGTCCAGAAGAACTGCGAGTACAACTTCATAACCAATATCTGATTCTGAAATACCCGGATCTGCATCAAAAACCATGTCCCTGTATTTTTTAATGTCCAAACCAGAAGGATTGATGTGAGTGAACGTGAATTTCAGGCGTTCTGACACCATGGTTGCATTTGAGAAATCCCTGGATCCCGGAACACTTACATTGTAAGGGTGAAGTCTGTTTCCCATGATGAAATTAAGCAGCGAACTGTCTATGCCTCCGGAGAAACCCAAAGCTGAATCTGGAGGGATAATACCGGGAATTGTTTCCCGGAGAATTTCTGCAAGCTCCCTGGACAAAGGGTTTTCACATCCACTTGAATCCATCGCACGCCTTATTCGATTTGATTATATAATTATGAATACTATCTAATCCGTGGATTACGTTCCAGATACTTCAGTGATTATTGATGGGCGATTTACTTCATTTATTTCACGGCAGACAGAATGCAGGGTAATTCTGTCGGAAGCGATGATGTCAGAGGTGGAACATCAGGCCAATGAAGGAAAGTCAATTGGTTTTGCAGCCCTGGAAGAGCTGAAGAAGATCAGGAAAATGGCCGATGACGGCATCATCTATGTGGAAATACAGGGACGCAGGCCGGCAGATTGGCAGATAAAACGCGCAAAGAGTGGCGAAATTGATGAGATCATCAGGATGGTGGCATTTGAGAACGACGCAACTCTTGTTACAGGAGATCAGATACAGAGGGATATTGCGCTCATAAAGGGCATCAGGGTTGAATATATTGCACCAGATACAAGGGAACCGAAAAACATAGAGGAATTCTTTGATGAGATGACAAGTTCAGTCCACCTGAAGGCTGAAATGGAACCCGTCCTCAAGAGGGGGCCTCCCGGGGATATCAAGTATGAGAAACTGCATTACAAAATTGCAAGGGGGGACCTTGAGGAAATAGCGAATCATATTGTGAAAAGAGGAAAAAATGAGGACGATTCCTTCATAGAGATGGATGCAAGGGGCGCAACAGTAATTCAGCTGCACAATGTACGTATCGTGATAACAAGGCCACCATTCTCGGATGATCTTGAAATTACTGCGGTCAGGCCAATTGTAAAGCTTTCCATCGATGATTACAATTTAAGGCCAGAGCTTCTGGAAAGACTTAAGAATCAGGCCAACGGAGTTCTTGTCGCTGGTGCACCGGGAGCAGGCAAAAGCACATTTGTACAGGCGCTTGCCGAATATCTCAGTTCCCTCGGGAAGGTAGTCAAGACCATGGAGCGGCCCAGGGATCTCCAGGTCTCAAGGGAAATCACCCAGTATACGGGACTTGAAGGCTCCATGGAAAAAACGGGAGATATCCTCCTTCTTGTCAGGGAGGATTATACAGTTTTTGATGAGATGAGGGTAACAAACGATTTCCACGTGTATTCTGACCTCAGGCTGGCAGGTGTGGGTATGATTGGGGTGGTTCACGCCACACGAGGCATTGATGCTATACAGAGATTCATAGGACGGATAGAACTTGGAATGATTCCACAGGTTGTGGATACAATAATATTCATAGACAGAGGGGCTGTTGCTTCAGTCATGGTGACGCAGTATTCAGTAAAGGTTCCGAGCGGCATGCAGGAAGAGGATCTGTCCCGCCCTGTCATTGAAGTCAGGGACTTTTTCACTCAGACTACCGTCTTCGAGATCTATACATTCGGGGAGCAGATTGTGGTGGTGCCTGTACAGAAGGGACAGGAAAGGGGGTCTTTCTTCAAGCTGGCTGAGGATCGAATAGTCCAGGAGATAAGGCGCATAACCGGTTCCGGACGTGTGGTTGTGAAGATGGTAGGTGAGAACAGGATTCTGGTCCAGGTGGATGAAGCGAGCATTTCACGACTTATCGGAAAGAAGGGAGCAACAATCTCCGAACTGGAAAGGCGCCTTGGAGTAAGGATTGAGGTTGAACCACTTGATGAATCTCAGGAAGAGCAGAGGCAGGAGGCTTACACTGAAATAAAGAACAAAATAATCTACCTGACCGTTGGCGAGCCCAACATGGATGTCAGGTTTTACGTTGACAATATCCTTGTGCTCCAGGCTAAAAGCTCCAACAAGGGAATTGTCAGGATAAAGATAGCCAGCGATACGGGAGCCGCACTTTATAACTACATAAAGGAAGGAAAGAAAATATTCTTTTCACCGGCAAGAAGATGAAGAGCCGGTTCACAATAATTATAATGTTCTGGCAGAAGAGGCTGGCGGCAGATTTCTTGCGGAATAGATGTATACAAGCAGGCAGAAGCCCGCAAAGAAAGGCAGGAGAAATAGATCACTGATCGCCCTCACCGATTCAATGTACCAGAAAAGGGAAAACGAAAGCAGCAAAGCAGAAACGGCTACCTTCATGTCCGCCTGTTTGATCTTCCTTATCTGACCTCTCAGGATGTATGCGGCCACTATGACCACCACGATGCCTGAGACAAGTCCAATAAGGGTTGAATCATAATTCTCCGGGAATAATGCCACAAGAACTATGGCGGCCTCAAATGCCTCCACAACTCCAACAGAGAATGCAGTGCTGACAACGCTCCTGCCAGTTTCGGCATGTTTTCCAGGTGGAAAACCAATGCGCTGAAACTTCATGGATCGCTTTGCACTTTTCATGAGCCTCTGGCCAAAGTACAGCAGGAGAGTCGCAGACGCAATCCTCACGTAGAAAAGCGGGAACAGGGCAATGAAATTTCCCACAAGGGCAGCTGGAAGGATGATTACGATTACTCCGAATGCAACAGCGTAGAACGGGATGTTAGATCGCGAATCTCCGTGCAGTGCAAGAGCCACTGCTGAAGCCTCTGACATCTCGAGGAGTGTTATACCCATGGCAGCGAGCAGAATGGCAGGTTCAACGAGCATCTGATCTCAGGATTAACCGTACATTTGAATAGTTTTCCATCCATCAGGGAAAGTTCAGCATGAACAGGTAGATTCGGTGCCGTTTCTCACTCTTGTGTGCATCATGCTGGTCCTGCAGATTCACGAAAACATTCTTTACCTATTCAGGGAAAGCATTTAAGTAGGGATGGCATAACAATACGGGAAAATGGGGCTAAGCAAAAGGGATCTGACCAGGAAAAGGAAGAGTCTTGAGATGAAGCTTGAAGAGCTTGAGGCGAGGGCAAAACACAATCCCATGAATAAGGAACTTCAGGCAGAGATCGCGGACCTGAAGAAAAAGATAGAAAAATCCTGATTGATCTGCTGTCCGTAACTATTTTCTTGGGCAGGAAGCCCGCTCGCATAAGTTAAATATTATTATTTAATAGCGTGAAAAAGGTACTTGATACAGTGATAGCATGGTTTACATAGGAATTATTGGAGGAAGTGGACTCTACAATCTCATTGAAAATCCAAAATCTTTTGATATCGAGACTCCATACGGCAAACCCTCATCCCCAATTGAGGTAGGCAAGATCAATGGCGTGGAAATGGCCTTTGTTCCGCGCCATGGTAAAAAACATACTATTCCGCCGCATAAGGTAAATTACAGGGCCAATATCTGGGCACTTAACAGCCTTGGCGTGAAGAGAATCATAGGGGTCAATGCAGTAGGCTCACTCAAGGAGGAACTTGCTCCGGGTCATATTGTGATACCGGACCAGTTCATTGATTTCACCAGGAGGAGGGAGCTTACATTCTACGACGGTCCTGAGGTATACCACATATCCATGGCGGACCCATTCTGCCCTGAAATGAACAGGGAGATCTTTGAAGTTTCGAAGAAGATAGACCGGAATTCACATCTTGGTGGATCATATGTAACCATTGAGGGGCCAAGATTTTCCACGAGGTCTGAATCCAAGATGTACAGGCAGTTTTCTGACATAATAGGAATGACTCTTGTTCCAGAAGTCAACCTGGCCGATGAAATGTCAATGTGTTATTCCGTATTGGCAACAGTGACAGATTATGATGTCTGGTCGGAAACACCTGTTGAGGCAGCTGAAGTTTTCAGGATCATGAAGGAAAACGAGGATAAGGTTACCAGGATAATAAGGGAATCATTACCAATAATAAATTCAGAGAGACATTGTCACTGTAAAGATCGCCTTAAAGATGCGAAAGCGTGAGGAAACCATAATGAAAATAAAGTTTTTAGGAGGAGCAGAAGAAGTTGGCAGGCTGGCAATAAAGTTTCAGGACGGTAACACCAGATTCATGGTGGATTACGGTGTGGTGCCGGAAAAGCCCCCGCAGTACCCCATGCCGTATGAGCCCGTAGATGGAATATTCATAACGCATGCCCACCTGGATCACATAGGCGCACTGCCTGTTTGCTACCATGGGGACAAGGCAAGCCTGTATACCACGACAATGACCGCAAACAGCATGGAACCACTTTTGAACGATTCCATCAAGATAATGGATCTGGAAGGTTATCCAAAGAGGTTCGATGTTACGGATATTGATACCATGTTTGAATCACTGACCGCCGTGCATTACGGGGATACAGTGCAAGTGGGTAAGTATTATGCCACACCGTACTCAGCCGGACACATACCGGGATCGTCCATGTGGCTCTTCGAGAACAGTCAGAAAGTTCTTGTTACCGGAGACCTCTATACACGGGATTCAAATCTCCTGGTAGGTGGAAAACCTGTTAAGGCTGACATACTTGTAATGGAGAGCACATATGCCGGAAAGAATCATGAGGACAGGCAGCAGGTTATTGCGAGGCTCAGGTCCAGGATAAAAGAGGTTGTTGACAACGGCGGAAAGGTCATACTGCCGTCATTTGCACTTGGAAGGACTCAGGAACTCATCATGATTCTTGCAGACCTGGGATACAGGATAGCAGTTGATGGCATGGGCAACCTCATTACCGGCATATATCTTAACACACCAGGCTACCTGAGATCAAGGGGAGAGTTCAGGCGGAAGGTTGGCCGTGTACGGCAGGTGAGAGGCAGGAGGATGAGGGAAGCAGCTCTGGAGAATGACATCATCATAACAACATCCGGGATGCTTGACGGTGGGCCTGTCCTTGGGTACATCCAGAAGCTCGCTGATGATGACAAAAGTGCAATATTCCTCACAGGATACCAGGTTGAAGGAACAAACGGCAGGAGCCTTGTTGAAACAGGAACAATTAATATTGCAGGTGTCCCGCTGAGACCAAGCATGCAGGTGGAATTCTTCGATCTCTCAGCGCATGCTGGCCACGATGATCTCATATCATTCGCAAAGGCAGTGAGCCCTGAGAAGATAATTCTCTGCCATGGGGAAAGCCGGGAGAAACTTCTGGACGATCTCTCCGAGTTTGAAGTGATCCTTCCGTTCAACGGGAAGGAATTTAACATCGACTGAGACCGGCACTAACCCACCAGGTTCCATGATTCAGAGTCTGCCCTGCCCTTTAGTGGGCTCTGTGTTTTATCAGTTTTTTCTGACAGGTAGGTCAGGTTTTCATTAGGGAACACATTTAAATATAAGTGAGTAATTTTCATAGGAATGAAATATTATGGTAAATCATGATAATGAATCTTTCTGCTATAACGGTGTATCTGATATGGTCTCCAGCAAATTCCAATCCGGAGGTTCAGCATGATAATTACACTGATACAGTATCTGTATTCCGTCATTTCCGGAGTGCTTGTGGGTTTCTCCCTTGGTTTGATTGGAGGTGGTGGATCAATACTGGCTATACCTTTGCTTCTTTACTTTGTAGGCATAAATGATCCGCACGCAGTTATAGGCACAACGGCACTTGCAGTTGGGATAAATGCCTATATAAATTCCATAAGCCACTGGAGAAGGAAAAACATAAACCTCAGGGTGGGGGTGATCTTTTCGGCCCTGGGAGTTATAGGCGTCCTGATCGGCACAACTCTTGGTCTGCTTACAAAGGGAGATCTGCTGCTGTTTCTCTTCTCTTTCATGATGATGGGAATAGGTCTATACATATTCCTGACAAAATGCAGGAAGGAAAACCAGGATTCTTCAGACAAGACAAAGGTGGAGAAGAGCAGTGATGCAAAGGTGAGCTCCTTTGGCGTGCTGGCTGGCTTCGCATCCGGATTCTTCGGAATAGGTGGAGGTTTTCTCATTGTCCCTTCAATCCTTTACTCTTCCAACCTCAACATGAACAGGGCTGTGGGTACGTCCCTTCTTGCAGTTGGCACATTCGGGATGGTAACAGCCATAAGGTATGGAATTGCAGGGCAGATAATCATACCCATAGCGATTCTTTATGTGGTGGGCGGCATATTTGGAGGCATAGCAGGGGCAAGGATATCTTCAGGGATGAACAAAACCCTGCTGAGGAAAATATTTGCAGTGATCATTGTGGTGGTCGGTATATATATGGCAATACAGAATTTCTCTGCAATCTGATGCTGGGGGTTCCGGATCTTCATCCGTCAGTGTATTACTCCCAGGGCAATGATAGCATTTATGAAGTACTGTATTGCAAAACCTGCAACCAGGAGACCGAATATTCTGGTAAGGGCCTTGAGTACCTTATCGCCAAGAACCCTTGTTATTCTGGATGAGAAAGAGAAGAATATGTATATTATGAGCATCACAAGTGCAAGCGACACAATGGTGAAAAGATCATTGAGAAGATTTGTGAATACTGCACCTTTCATAAGTATGATGACAAGCGATATGGCGCCAGGGCCGGCAATGAAGGGCGTGGCAAATGGGACTATCCCGATATCCTCCTGAACCTGCCCCCCTCCCATGGATTTGGGCCTGTCACCCTCCCTCACCATCTCAATTCCCATGATGAGCAGGATCAATCCTCCAGCTATCTCAAGCGCTTCGATGGATATACCGAAGAAGTTCAGGATATATGATCCCAGGATGGCAAAGAAAAGCAGAATGAGGCCTCCATAGACCACTGCGTCATTTGTTATGGTCCTCCTGGTTTTAGTATCTGTTGTGCCTGTCATTGCCACGAAGAGAACAAGCGATCCGAATGGATCAATGACCACGAACAGTCTGACAAATATGCTTACGAAATCAAGTACAGGTGAACTCAACAGAGGTGTTATTATGAGAAGCTCATTAACTTAATGATACATGGCAACTCATGACCCGGCAGCTTATGACTTATGTCAAAATTTATCAGTGGGTCAAACATTTTTATCTGCATTCCCTCTACTCCGCATATGAAAGTAATGATACTGGGAATTGACGGCTACATAGGCTGGCCCCTTGCCCTCAGGGAAATAGAGAAAGGGAATGAAGTTTCAGGAATTGATAACTTTTTCACCCGGAGACGTGTCAGGGAGGTCCATTCCGATTCCGTAATACCTATTTCTACCATGCAGAAGAGGATATCAGCAGTACGGGAGAAAACCGGTGCAAGGATAAACTTTTACAGGGGGGATGCTGCAAATCCTGCCGTGGTGATTGGAGCTGTGAAAAAGGAGAAACCCGATGTGGTGGTACATCTTGCTGAACAGAGATCAGCCCCATATTCTATGATAGGACTGAAGCAGGCAACGCAAACCATGGTGAAGAACATAGTCAGCACACTGAACCTGATATACGCCATAAAGGATGTTGTGCCACATGCTCATATTCTTAAACTTGGCACAATGGGTGAATACGGAACCCCAAACATTGACATCCCTGAAGGTTTCTTTGAGGTTCAGTACAATGGAAGGAAGGATTACATGCCTTTCCCTAAGCAGGCAGGATCATGGTATCACTGGACCAAGGTTCATGATTCAAATAACCTGATGTTCGCAAACAGGGTCTGGCATCTGGGAATCACAGATGTAATGCAGGGTGTTGTATATGGCACAAGGACCACCGAGATCAACAGGACAGGCCTTCGCACAAGGTTTGACATAGATGAGGTATGGGGTACCGCCCTGAACAGGTTCTGTGCCCAGGCAGTTACAGGCCTGCCCATAACTCCGTACGGAAAGGGTGGGCAGACCCGGGGTTTTCTGTCGCTTGAGGACAGTATTTCATGCCTTGACCTGTCAATATCAAAACCTCCAGAAGAAGGGGAATACAGAGTATTCAACCAGTTTGACGAGCATTATTCTGTCATGCAGCTTGCCCAGATGGTGAAGGAGGTCTTCGAGCATGATACAGGCAAAGAGGCAGTCATAAAGAACGTACCAAATCCAAGAGTAGAGGCGGAGGAGCACTATTATAATCCAGAGCACAGAAAGCTTGCGGAAATGGGTTACAGGCACTCAAGGGAACTGAAAGAGGAGATATCCATAATGCTGGAGGATCTTGCAGCCCACAGATCAAGGATAGAATCACTAAGCGATGTCATCAGTCCACATACTGTGTGGAAGTCAAGCAGCATCAATTGACATTGCCACGACTTCTACCGAGGGTTTCCGAGAGCACACGGACATAGTCATCAACCCTTCCAACGCTGACCCAGTCGTCGTGCTTTACCACCTTTGCGAAAGTTGGGGTGCCTTCCCTGATCATTGCGTTGATGGCAGGGGTCAGTTCCACATTCTCAGATGCATCAGCAGAAAGATGAGTGAAAATTCCAGGTTCAAGTATGTAGAAGGCGCATATGGCATAATCTGAAGGAGGATTTGCGGATTTTTCAACAACCTCTCTGACAATAAGCTGTGTTCCCTCCCGATCAATTCTGGCCGTTCCATAGTTTTCGGGGTTCTTCACTCTTCTCACAGTAAGAACGTTGCCAGGTGCTTTCTGCCTGATACAGTCATACTGCGTCTTTTCGTCCAGCAGGATTCCGTCTCCGGCATTCAGGGCGAACCTCTCGTCACCGACAAATTCTCTGCCGGCAAGGACAGCATCACCGAATCCCTTCCTGGATTTCTGGTGCAGAATGGTGACTTCCGGAAATTCACGCGAGATATAGGAATGTGTCTGGTCATCGGAAGGTTCCAGAACAACTGCCACATCATCTACGCCCATACTGTGGAAGCGTGTAATGATCACGTCAAGCATGGGGCGCAGAACAATACGCCCATCTCTCATATCGTATACGGGAAGCATCTCCTTGCGAAGTTTTCCATCCAGCCCGGATCTGAGGCCTTTTCCTGCTGCAGTGATAAGTGCTTTCATGTGATCAACTGGTTATATCATCCTCTCTTAACTATTATCGTACACAGGTCATTACCAGAAAAATCATGGTCGTGCCCTGCCTGGTTGCACTGCACCGGCATCCATTCATGGATGGGGTAACCCGCCTCAGGTACAGGATGAACTGTGATTTATGCCAGAAGGAAACGAATATATGTTGGGGAAACGATTACCAACAAATGTCCAGATATGCAGGTAATTTTTTCACACTGGATAGCTTCGATCTCAGGGGCAGGCACATTTACCTGAGACTCGACGTCAATTCACCGATAAATCCGATTGATGGCAACATAATGAGTTCGGCCAGGTTCGAATCCCATCTGGACACACTCAGGGATCTCTCCGAATCCATGGTTGTCCTCGTTGCTCATCAGAGCCGTCCTGGAAAGAATGATTTCACCTCTCTCAACAAACATGCTGAAAAACTTGAACGTATCATCGGCAGACCGGTTGAATTCATAGATTCTCTCTTCGGGAAGGAGGTCAGGAACAGAATAAAGAAAATGGAGCCTGGGGACATTATCATGCTGGAAAATACAAGGTTCTACAGCGAAGAAGTGGACATTGATGCCGGAGATATAGACGCTGTAGAATCCACCCACATAGTAAAGAACCTTGTGGATCTCTTTGATTATTTCGTTATAGATGCATTTCCTGCGATTCACAGGGCTCAGACATCACTTGTTGGGTTCCGGAGGCTGAAACCGAATCTGGCAGGAAGACTCATTGAACGTGAGGTCTCAATGATTGACAGATTCAGGGATAGCAGGGAAGGTCCGAAAATTGCCATCCTTGCCGGAGCAAAGATTGACGACAGCATACAGGTAAGCAGCAATTTCCTGAGGGATGGGACCGTGGACAGCATCCTTGTTGGCGGAGTGGTTGCAAATGCTTTCCTGTGGGCCAGCGGTTTCGACATCGGCCGCAAAAATCGTGAATTCATAGAAAAGAACAACAAGGATCATAAAAAACTCATTGAAACGTGTAGCAAGCTCCTCAAGGAATATCCCGGCAAGGTGATCATGCCTGAAGATTTTGTCCTGAATCCAATGGGCAGGCTCTTCAGTATAAATGATCATATACCGGATGATCAGCTGATTGCAGACATAGGTCTTGAATCAATTGCAAGGTTCTCGTCCATAATATCAGGCGCAAGGGGTATTTTTCTCAACGGCCCCATGGGAATGTACGAGATAGAGGAATATTCTGTAGGGACAAGGGAAATTCTGGAGGCTGTGGCAAACTCAGACGCCCTCACCATAGCAGGAGGAGGGCATACACTGAGTGCACTGGAGAAACTCAACCTCATGGG
>JAVYSG010000026.1:11814-13424 GCA_038729325.1 Thermoplasmataceae archaeon
GATCTCAGGGAGGCTCTGAGAAAATCCATACGGAAGATACTTGATGAAAATTCCACTGGCATAGATATACTCAATCCTGGGAAAAAACCCTTCGTAATACTGTTTCTGGGAATAAACGGGACTGGAAAAACCACAACGGTTGCAAAAATTGCGAGCTATCTGAAGAAGAATGGAAAGCGTGTTGTTGTGGCTGCTGGAGATACGTTCAGGGCGGGTGCAATCGAACAGCTGAGCTTCCTCTGCCAGGACATCGGGGTGAATCTCATAAAGCACGAAGCAGGGAGCGATCCGGCAGCGGTTGCGTTCGATGCCATTGATCATGCCAGAGCCAGGAACCTTGACTATGTGTTGATTGATTCTGCAGGCAGGATGCAGACAAATAAAAATCTCCTGGAGGAAATGAAGAAAATGAAGAGGGTGGCAAAGCCGGACCTCACCGTACTGGTGCTGGATGCAATGATTGGGCAGGACGCGGTATCCCAGGCGGAAACGTTCATGAAGGAGACATCATTTGACAGTGTTGTCATCACAAAACTCGATACTGATGCAAGAGGGGGCGCCATAATAACCATAGCTGATCAGCTTCGGAAGCCGGTGCTGTTCCTTGGAGTAGGCCAGGGAATGGATGATATAATGGAATTCTCAACAGACTGGTACCTGGATCGGGTACTTCCCGGATAGGAACAGCAATCTGTTCTGGTTTCTTCACGTTTCTTAATGATCCGGTGGCTTATGATTATCTGCGTTTTTGGTGTCTCCGGATACGTCCATTGAGGCGACGTACTTCTCATGACCTGTATCGCGGCTCTTCTGTGA
This sequence comes from Thermoplasmataceae archaeon, assembly GCA_038729325.1. Lineage (GTDB taxonomy): Archaea > Thermoplasmatota > Thermoplasmata > Thermoplasmatales > Thermoplasmataceae > UBA509. Next base: position 12,631 of record JAVYSG010000026.1, read on the forward strand.
GAGCGGCTTGATGTCGAATTTTATCCCTATCCTGGTGTTTATGATCTCCAGGTTTTTTCTGACCATCTGAGAGAATTTCGTCAGATCTTTCATGAAATCTTCCTGATCATTCTGTGTAGCGCCAGTTGGGACGGCTGGTTCCTCCTGTCGATCGTCCACCACTGCAGGATGGTTGTCTGTGGTCGGTGGCGACTCTGCAGTCGCAGTTTCTACGCTTCGGCGTGTTCTGCCCTGTGTGAATGTCACTATCCACAATGCTATGGCTATTATGGAAAATATAAGCGCAGCCAGTGTGAAAGGATTCATTGTCAGACAATAGCTTCCAATATTAATTCATTTTCTCTTGTTGTCCTTTCTCAGATACGGATATGGAAAAAATATGGCAAGGAAAATAACGGTCAGAGAACCGCCAAGGTACTCATAGCTGTGTGCCGGTACCTCGTTGTAGTATGGCCAATCGCCATATAATCTCATCAGGTTGAGTTTTATGAGGCCGAACCACGGTATCTGCCCTCTGGCAACTCCAACAACCTGATCTGCCTTTACCGGAGCAGGAGTGATGCCAACATTCTGATCGGCTGCAAGGTAAGCGTCGAATTTTTCATTGAAATAAAAAGACGGTGCGGTTGCAAGGTTATGATCGCCCACAGTTATGAATCCACTTTCATTCACAAAGCTGGATACGTTGACGAGAAGATTCCTGTGGGAATAACCGCAATCGTAAATGATGATGTCCATGCCGTATATCTTCAACCAGCTCTGGCCTGTGTAACCCTGGACAACAGGCTTCCCGT
>JAVYSG010000026.1:13524-17113 GCA_038729325.1 Thermoplasmataceae archaeon
CTGTCAGGCTGGATATATACCACAGCGGCAGGCTTTAGCGGATGCACTCTGATTGCAATCATGGGGCTTCTTCCAAGCTTTACCTCTGTAAAGAAAATTATTCTCTGGCTTGACCACCCGTAGAGTTTGCTGTATTCAGAATAGGAAAATGACAGAATAGCCTTTATTCCATCAACAATTGTATACCCTCTTATGTACCTGTTCAGACCTATGGAAGAATAATTTGTTCCGCTTATCATGCGGATCACTCTCTCAAGCGAGATATCGTGGCTGTAATCACTTATATCGATTATGGCGTCAGAAGGCATGCCGCTGTTGTATCGCCTGAGTACCTGCCCTCCCCTTTTCAGGTCAATTTCTACCAGCGCATTTACTATTTTTCTTATGGATGTAACACCAGGTGACTTTCGCCTTCCAGATTCATAATCACTGATGACGGATGGTGATATTTCCAGATATCTGGCTAAATCCAATTGAGAGACCTGAAACTCTTCACGCCACTTCCTGATGGTTTCGCCGGGATTTTCGGCAATTGTAATCTCTCCGGCTATCTTTTCCTGTATATCCACACCAAGTAAGATTTGTAATGTTTAAAAATTTGTCGAATGAAGCTACGTTTAATGACGAAAATAGCCGGATATAACTCTGTGAACTGACCGGGTGAAGAAAGATTGCATGAGACCTTATTGGATCAGGTTTCACCGGGAGTCTCACTCTTCTTCAGCATTGCTGAAAGTGGCCTCACATTACGGATCTTCACGTTCCAGTTTAAGAAATCCTTTCGTGATCTTGCAATTTTTTTAATATAATCAGAAACAAAGGACCTGGGGAGAATTAGGGTTACAGTGAATATTCCTTCTGAAAGAGTATGTATTCTCCTGAATGACGGTATCATAATATTGTGTTCTCTGGACGACAGGAAACCCAGCATATCGTTGCTGGTCTGGATTTCATATATATTTTCCACTATTTTAAGCGCATTGCCACTGACTTCTTTTGATTTAGAAAAATAAACGGCTCTGATGGAATTGTCGGTTGTCCTGTACTTTATCTCACGTATCCATTCCATCCCTATGGGATTCTTCTCCGGAGATAGCTCATCAACTGGTGGAGCAGTATCAAAAGTTACCTCGTATAACTCCACATGCTCATCTATCCACCTGAGGACATCCCCCATTCTGTCATTCCTCGAAAGACGGTGTAAATTCATTCCGGAGGGGACATCTGAGGAAAGGAGAGTATCAGAAACATGGCGGAGAAACTCATGACGGAATATGAAGTGGAAGTAGTGCTTTCCCTTCCATACATATGATGCATAGTTCAGCACTGATGGTATGTCAAGAATTCTCTGTAAAGTATTGTACTGGGGGTATCTTGAACTGGAAGCGTAAAGAGTCAGGATGCCTTCGTTATTTCTTGCACCGTATCTGTTGAGGAAAATTTCAACATCTCTCTTTCCTCTCACCGCTGCTTCTGAGAAATAGTACATCACGGAGACTTTTCCATTACCTGCAGAAAGCAGAGCCGGGATGAAAAGATCGTGGTCGCGGCTGAAAGTCTCTATGGGAAAATTCCCCTCATTCACTATTACCAGTTCCATATCGAGGTTGTTGGCAGCAAGGAAAGATTCCTGAAAATTCATCAGAGATTCACTTATTCTCCCGAATGTGATTAAAGTTGAGCTATAAAAAAATTTTCATCAATTATAAAGAATTTCGCCAATTGTTCGATTATTACACATCAATTTAAATAAAGTGTAAATAATATATGGGGTTAAACTGGAAGTTTTGACATAATGCATTAGAATAATCCATTGTTCCTGTCAGTAAGTGTATTCAAGGGCTATCCGCTAAAAAATATATTCCATGGCGAAATCGTCAGATCATGAATGAATATGACCTTAGTGGAAAGGTTGCACTTGTTACAGGAGCTTCAAGGGGGATAGGAAGATCCATTGCTATCAAACTTGGGAATATGGGGGCAAGAGTTGCTGTTAATTACAACAGGGGTGAAACTGAAGCGAATGACCTTGTAAGCGTGATTCCGCATTCTCTGGCATTTCAGGCCGATGTAGCCGATAGAAATCAGGTTAACAGGATGGCAGGAGAAATTCACTCGAAGATGGGGAAAGTCGATATAGTCGTAAATAACGCCGGCTACTGGGAACTCATGGATTTTACGTCCTACAGAGAAGAGGCGATGGACAGGATGTTCGCGGTAAACGTTAAAGGTTGCATAAACACGGTCATTGCATTTATGGGCGACCTGAAGGGAAGCGGGATCGTTGTAAATATCGCATCCAATGCAGGAATAGGAACTGCAGCACCAAACACAACACTGTATTCACTCACCAAGGCTGCTGTCATAATGCTCACAAAGCGACTGGCATTCGACCTTCGGGAACATCACATAAGAGTTAATGCTGTGGCGCCGGGATGGGTTGAAACGGACATGACAGTTGGAAACAGAAGCAGCACTGAGGTCGCTGATCTTGAGCAGTATTTCAGGAACAGGACTACACTGAACATGATCGGAAAACCGGAGGACATTGCAGATGTGGTGGCGTTCCTGGCTTCCGATGAATCCAGATACATAAATGGCCAGGTAATAGTGGCAGACGGTGGCCGCATGGATAACCTGACGCACGGAATCTGATGTAAATGTAGCATAACATACGCTTTAGCATGGATGGATTTATGGTGCAGTTGCATACCACCACCTAATGATGTCTGAGTCAGAGGTTCGAGCAAGCATTAAGACTGCACATCAATTCCATGGTACTGTTTGTTACAGTTTCACCGGGCAATACCTGCTTCAGCAAAATGATTAAATAATGTTCAGTGGATATTTGCACGGGTTTTCTTATGTATGAAACGCTGCTGGTTCAGGATAAGGGATATGTTTCTGTCATTGCAATAAATCGGGCCGAAAAATTAAATTCGCTTGGGGAAGAGGTTAGAAGAGATTTACTGAATGCTTTCAGGGATTTCAACAGGGATGACGGAAAGCGCGTGGCAATAATAACAGGAGAAGGAAGGGCATTTTCCGCTGGAGCAGATGTCTCTTCGTCATCAGGAACAGGCGCAGGTGTGAATATCGAACACGAACTTTCAGATTCCTTTCATCTCATCCTGAAGGAGATAAGGTACAGCAAAAAAATTTTCATTTCCGCCATAAACGGCGTAGCGGCCGGCGCCGGAATAAGTCTAGCCCTTGCCTGCGACCGCTCTTTTGCATCCAGTGCAAGCAAGTTTGTCATGGCTTTTCAGGGTATAGGGCTTGCTCCAGATACCGGACTTACCCTGATTCTTTCAAGGTTAGCCGGCGCCCGGGCACTTCCGTACCTGCTTCACGGAGGCGAATTTTCTGCATATGAAGCAGAAAGTATGGGCCTGGTAAAGGTAGTTGATAATCCTGTGTCGGAGGCTTTGAAAATGGCAGATAATCTGGCTAATGGGCCCTTTGCTGCATATTCTGTTGGAAAGCAGCTCATAACAAAGTCTATTTACCATGATCTTGACGATTTCCTTAAGGAAGAGGCAGAGTTGCAGGGTAAACTTTCAGAAAGTCACGATTTCAAAGAGGGAGT
>JAVYSG010000027.1:0-9563 GCA_038729325.1 Thermoplasmataceae archaeon
GTGACGAGGCCTTACAAGGCTGACATCCAGTCAATGGTAGAATCACTGAGCCATGAGGCCATAAGATGCGGGAACGTGAATACGGTGAAGGGGACCAGAGGCTTCAACACAGACTATACTGCCGTAAGGAATCTTGTAAGCAACGCAGTTCCGGAAGCAGTCGGCAAAAATGCAATTATACTGGGATCCGGATCGGCAGCAATGACGTCGGCTGTAGCCCTATCAGATCTTGGAATGCACGTAAGAATAGCATGCAGGAACCATGAGGCAGGGTACAGCATATCGGATCGACTTATTGATCTGGGATTAGGGGAAGCTGAAGTGGACGATTTAAAACCTGATCTGGCAATCAGCAGCGATGTTGTTGTGAACGCAATATCATCTGAAACCCTGCAATTTCCACCGGTAAACTCCAATGTCGCTGTGAACTTCAATTACGGGGAGAGAGGGGTGAATTTTCTCAGGAGTGTCAGAAGCATGACAACTATTATCACTGGGGAGCAGATACTCCTTGAACAGGCCATTGAAGCCGAAAGGATATGGTTGGGGAGAAGGATTGATTTGACATGGGATGAGGTGCATAATGGTTAGCAGCATGGGGAGGCATCTCATTCTGACAACCTTCGGTGAAAGTGCCAGCAGGTATGTCGGTGCAGTGGTTGATGGTATACCTGCAGGACTGCCGCTGTCAGAGGAAGACCTCAGATTCGAGCTTGGATTTCGAAGGACAGGGAGAAAACTTGTTTCTGGGCGCAGGGAAGATGACGTTCCTGAAATAGTCAGCGGTGTCTACAATGGTTACACAACAGGATCGCCAGTTACTGTCACTGTAAGAAATAGTGATGCTCAGCCTCTGCTCTATAAGGATGTTTCCCATCTGCCGAGGCCAGGGCACGCAGATCTTGCATTCATAAAGAAATATGGAAGGGAGAACTGGGACTATGTGGGCGGGGGACGGAGCAGCGCCAGGGAGACGCTTTCAAGGGTCATAGGCGGGGCCATTGCAAAAAAGCTCCTCATGATTGCAGGCACGCAGGTGGCTGCCTACCTGAAATCCATAGGGGGGACAGGCGATCAGAGTGCCGCCTCCTTCACCGAGGCAATGGAATCAAAACATTTTGCAACCAGGGCGAGAAACAGTGAGATGGATGCAGAGTTCTCGAAGATAATAAACCGGTTATTCTCCGAGGGCGACAGTGCCGGGGGTATTGTTGAGGTAATTGCTTCCGGAGTGATCCCGGGCATGGGTGATCCTGTTTTCTGGAAGATAAAGTCAGAACTGGCATCTGCCATGATGTCCATGCCTGCCGCAACGGGATTTGAGTACGGGCTCGGTTTCAAGGCCGCATCCATGAGGGGTAGCGAAGCTTCCGATTCAATTATACGGGACAGTTCAGGAAATCTCCGTCTGGAAAAAAATCTATCCGGTGGCATTCTGGGAGGAATCACCACTGGTTCTGACATTGTTGTGAGATGTGCGTTCAAGCCAACAAGTTCAATAAGAAAGCCATCCATCACCGTGGATCTTGATACCATGGAACCCGGAAGCATATCTGTCATAGGAAGGCATGATCCGGTTGTTGCTGTCCGCGGTGTTTCCGTTGCTGAAGCCATGATGGCGCTGGTTCTTGCGGACTATTATCTCTATGAGGGCATAATCGCAGCTTCCAGGATATCACGGAAAGCAGCTGAAGAAATGGAGGGGAAATGGAAGGCATACATGAAAGAATATGCTCAGTAAGCCACGGTGGAATATCCATTCTGAACGGCATCCCTACCGGATATGGGGCGGCAGTTGCAGTTAACCTGGAAGCAAAATCTTGCATTACTGAGAATTATGCAGGGAATTCCGGTTCTGCACTGGTGGATGCTGTGCTGGAATACTTCCATAAATCCGCAGGGACGAAACACGGAGCGCAGATCAGCTCCAGCATTCCTGCCAGCATGGGACTGAAGAGCAGCAGTGCAGTTTCCGTGTCACTGATAGCCTGTCTCCAGAAGGCCACAGGTATTTCCGGTTACCCGCCGCGCCTTTCAGCAATAATTTCCAGGCAAGCCGGACTTTCTGTTACGGGGGCATTCGATGACGCGGTGGCTGCCTATCAGGGTGGCAGCTTCCTGACGAACAACACATCAATGGTGATTGAACAATGGATCGACTTTGATCCTGACACTGTGTTTGTCCTGCTCCTAAAAGGAAAGCGTGAAACGAGAAACCCGGAAATTCTCCGCAACCATAGCTCTGAATTCATGGAGGCACTGCGCCTTGTGAGATCAGGGGACGTAACAGGCGCAATGAACCTCAATGGCAGGCTTGTTGCCGAATATCTCGGTTATGGCAGGGAACCTGTCATGGCAGCGGAACGCTGCGGTGCAATAGCCTCAGGCGTCACCGGCAATGGACCCGCAGTTTTTGGCCTTTTCAGGAAGGGGGAGGAAGGTCCTCTTATTGATGAATTTACACGCATGGGTACCACAATGGTTGTGAGGCCGGTTATGTATGATTGCACTGATTAAGAAGTCAGGGATATCAGGGAATCTTAAGGCTCCGGCCTCAAAAAGCCATGCTATACGCCTTGTTCTTTACTCGCTCATTGGCAATGTTAAGGTTCACGGTTTGCCCGATTCTTCAGATGTAAAGGTTGCAATTGACCTTGTCCAGAAAATGGGGATTGAGAAAAAGGGAGAGAGCTTCATCCACCATGGCAGGGACCTGAATCACAGAGCAGATCTGTACTTTGGCGGCTCAGGAACCGCATTGAGGATGGCCCTCCCAATTCTTGCCTACACTGGAGGTGAGTTTGCAATAGATGGCGATGAGACGCTGAGGGCAAGACCAGTAACAGAGGAGATCAGGGCACTTTCCAGTGCCGGAATCCGCTTTTCGTCAGATTCCATTCCGCTCCGCATGTCAGGAAGAGCTACTGCCGATCATATCGCCATCGCAGGAAGTGAGAGCAGTCAGTCCATATCTGGATTGATTTATGCCCTTCTCATGTCTGGAGGTGGCAGAATTGAAATCATACCTCCTGTTGTTTCAAAACATTATATAGATCTGACATGCAGCATTCTGGCTTCCCTCGGCGCAGACATCTCCTTCACCGGGAATGTTATCAGGATCGGCGGCGGCAGCATGAGAGCATTCTCCGGCCATGTTCCGGGAGACTATCTCCTGTCCTCATTTTACGCAGCGGCTGCCTATGCAACTGGTGGACATGTGAGTATCAGCGGACTTCCAGAACAGGAGAAATGGTGGGGGGACCACAGCATAGTTAAAGTGCTTGAGGATAGCGGAGTGGAAAGCAGTTTCGCCATGGGAACATGGAACGCAGGTTCATCGAAGCAGGGAAGGGGGATAAATGTCGACATAACTCAGTCACCTGATATGGCCGTATCAGTGGCTGCATTTGCACCATTTCTGCAGGGCAAAACCACCATATCCGGAATTGCCGGCCTGAAATTCAAGGAGAGCAACCGAATACGGACAATCACTGAGACACTTTCTGCATTTGGTGTAAATATCAGCTCAAATGGCAGCATGACAATTGATGGTCAGCCATTCATTGAGAACCCTGTGCTCGATTCAGGAGGGGACCACAGAATCGCAATGCTTGCTTCAGTTCTTTCACTGCACTCCGGAGGAAAGATCATGGGTACGGAATGTGTGTCGAAGAGCAACCCGGAATTTTTCATGGATTTGATAAAAATGGGAGGTGATGTAAAATTAATACAGTGAGGAGGCCCATTCTTGTTGGTTCAATTCCAGTATGGAGTCTGGATACTCTTGAGAAGAAAATTATCCATGCAGCAGGACACTGTGATCTTGTGGAATTGAGGCTGGATTACCTTAAGGAACTGAGCAATAAAATCATAGAGATGTTGAAGCCCTTTGCAGAAAAGTGCATCCTTACCGTCAGATCGGTGGATGAGGGGGGAATCAATCAATTTCCAGAGGACCTCAGGGCAGCATTTCTGTCCGAAGCTGCCGAAAAAGGGTTCATGATTGACGCTGAGCTTGCCACATGCACCCTGACCGGCATCAGGCCATTCATTGCATCAATGCACTTTTTCCGTAAAATCCCAGATGAACCGGCACTTTCAGATCTTGTAAGAAAAGCCAGTGAATCAGGCAAACATGTGAAGATTGCTTATATGCCGTTCCCGGGGGCACGTTCCAGTATGGTGAACCTTCTGGAAAAAAACAAAAACCTGTCAGTAATGGAAATGGGCGGCAATCCGGAAAGCCGAATCGCTTTTTCCCTGCTTGGTTCTGAGCTTATCTACTGCCATCTTGGAGATCCAACGGCATCAGGGCAGATGGAGTGTTCCAGGGCAGTGAAAATTGTTGACTGCCTTTGGAATAATATATAATTCTACGTTGGCTTTTTTATGACTTCGAATTTTCTCTCGTTTCTGAGGAAAGCATATATTCCCATGACACCTCCAAGGGCCTCCAGCGGGCCAATGACCAGGAAGAATAGGGGAACCATAATGACAGCCTTCTTCCAGAATGGCATCTTCTCTTCTGAAACAGAACTGTTTATCTGCAGCCCATTCCAGTAGAACCATATCCAGAAGCTGAACGTGAATGCCCACATCACTGCCATCGGTGGGGTTATGAGTTCAAAGGCAATGAGATGAAGCCCCTCAAGCAGCAGTATGACCAGCATTATGTTCTGTGTTGCCATGCTGCTCCAGAATATTACTGAGTAAATCAGGAGAAGCCTGTATTTCCAGGGAAGCGGTCCATAAACTCCAAGATTTGTCAGATCCACCAGCCATCTTCTTCTCTGTTTCAGCATATCCCTGACATTTGAAGGTGATGCACCGTAGGTGAAAGCCGGAAGGAAAGATGATTTTCCCGGGTATTTCTCTGAGAAACGGAGACCAAAGCAGCTATCGTCAGAAATCGGTCGGTTTCCACTGTCCCATCCTATGTTGCTTTCAACATCCGATCTGACAAGGAGATTCTCTCCATGAAGTCCCACAAGAGGAGTCTTGAGAAGAGCCGTGAAGAAATAAAACCTCGTCAGGTCATCGGTCGGTCTCATGGAATCTGCAAATTTTGCTATTATTGATTTTGATAAATGATGCGGAAATGCCAGTACTCCCTGGGCAATGTAATATTCATGCCCCTTGAACTTTATGTGTTCGGCAATCGCAGCCACGGTATCTGCACCTATGGACGCATCATCATCAAGGTGGAATATCCATATGGCATCGCTGTTCTCCCCTCTTGCAATATGATATTCATTTGCATATTGCAGTGCTCTTGATTTGTTCAGTGATCGACCTTCTGTCTGGTATCCCTTTGGAACAACAATCATGTTGAAGTTCGGCACAGATCCATACTTTTCGGCAATGGCTTCCCTTGCTTCAGACCATTCCTCAGTGATCAGGTCGATGCGCCAGTTCTCCAGGTTTCTGGGAGCGAATTTTATGATGGAATCCACAACTCTGGAAAGTGCTGGGATGACATCCTCATTGGCGATGGTCGGGATCTCGAAGATCACCAGATTGGAAATCTTCCCCTTGAAATCAGACATTCTGAAGCTTCTGCTCCTGAGAGCCCCGATGAAACTCATCAAAATAATGGGGAGGCCGAAAGACCAGGAGAGAGTGGCATAAATGGTGAACAGGTTCCATGTGTCGCTGACGTGAAGTATAACAAATGACAGTACAGTGAAGAAAACGGCCGCTAGAAGCCATAGGCTCACGCCAAGCTGTGGACCAAGCTGCTTTATTTCTCTGTCGTTGTGGAACATTTGTCGGCTTCCTATTCATTTAAGGAATATAATATTGATCACTGTGATGATAATTTACTGAATGAAGTAAAATCACGAAATATTTTAAGTAACCTAAATTTCCATACCCGTGAACTGCAAGTTTGACAGTCATACCAGATTTTGTTCAGCAAAGTTATTATTCGAAAAAAGATCATCACCAGACAGTAAATGGAACTTACTGAAATTCATGAAAAATCAAGTGAGGGAAAGCTTCTCATAATTGACTCGAGGAGCGGCAGTGACTACATGTCATCACACATACCCGGCTCCGTTAACGTTCCATTCAGCCAGTATTCATGGGCCAGGGCAATAAGAAACTGGCTGAATGGGCAATCGCCCGACATAGTTCTTGTGGCTCCAAATGTTGAGATAGCTTCCCGTGGGGAACAGGAACTCACATCAGTGGGACTGAAAGTTGCCCACACAATTCAGGACAACCTTGATGCGTGGAAATCATCCGGCCTTCCCATGGCTTCCGTTGACGAAATAACACCTGAAGATCTGAGTTCAAGGCTTGATGAATACACAATCCTCGATGTCAGGGAGCCGTTTGAATGGAATATGGGGACCATCAGCAACAGCCTGAAGATACCTATGAATGAGGTTCCAGATAAACTGGGCGATCTTCCGAAGGACAGGAAATACGCGGTAATTTGTGCGCATGGCAACAGGAGCGAGGTGGTGTCAGTATATCTTGCAGACAACGGGTTCAGGGTCGCAAATGTTATTGGCGGAATGCAGAGATGGATCGCAGAATCACTGCCACTGGATGAGAGCTACTGAATTAACACGATTGCATGTATGTAATCTGATATCCTCAGATAATCTATATTAACCTTGAAGTATATGGTGTGGTGAAATGGAGAGTATCTCTCAGGCAGATATCAAATGGGAAGAGGTCTCTGACGGCAAACTTGGGATTTTACAGAGCGTGGTAAATTCCATGAACAGCGGCATGATTAAATTCCTGAAATTCAAGCCAGGTGCTGTTTATCCAATGCATTATCACAGGGACAGGTTTGAATGGGTCTACGTTGTGGAAGGAACAATCGAAACCGATATTGGGGGAGGAAAGAAACAGATGAAGAAAGGCGATTTTCACTCTTTCCCTGTTATGGTAAAACACTCCCTCGTGGCCGGAAAATCAGGGGCAACCGTAATAGTCTGCGCGCTTCTCTGCAGGAGTGACGCAAAGCTGCCTGAAACAGGAATCATCTGACTGTAGTCAGCCATTTTCTGTACTCCGGCAATCTGCCGGATACTGCGTCAAAGTATGTATTCTGCAGCTTTGAAGTGATGGCACCTTTTTTTCCGTTCCCCACAGAAATGCCATCCACATTCACAACCGGTGTGATCTCTGCCGCAGTCCCGCAGAAAAACGCCTCATCAGCAGTGTAGAGTTCTTCCCGGTGAACCTCCCTTTCCTCTGTTTCAATGCCCAGATTTTTGGCAATTTCAATTACCGAGCTTCTTGTGATGCCAAGAAGTATGTCGGATTCAGTGCCTGGTGTGAGAAGACGCCCATTCCTGACAAGAAATATGTTCTCTCCGGGCCCTTCTGCCACGTAGCCTCTGGAGGAGAGAAGTATCACCTCATCGAAATCAGTACCCTCAACATCCATTGACGCAATGATGGAATTGAGGTAGTTTCCACTGGCCTTTGCCTGAACAGGAAGGATATCTGAATTGATGCGCTTCCATGAGGATACGCGGCACTTTACACCTCTGGAGAGCTTGTCACCAAAATACTGCCCAAAGGGGACTGCAGCAATGGCAACACTGATCCTTTTTCCTCTTGTTGACAGTGAGATATCATCACTGGCATAGTATGCAAAAGGGCGGATATAGCACGCCTTCAGATTGTTTTCTTTCACCACCTCAATGACGGCATCAGTAAGTTCACCGGCAGAAAAGCCAAGATTCATGTGGTAAACACGGGCAGTATCCTGAAATCTCCTGATATGGTCGCCGAGTCTGAAGATTGAAGCTTTCCCGGAATCTTCATAGGCTCTGATACCTTCGAATATTCCTGTGCCGTACTGCAGTGAGTGTGTCAGTATTGGTACATTTACACTGTCATAGTCCACAATCTTTCCGTCAAGCCATACCTTACCCTGCATTTTTCCCACGCAGTTGAAATATCGTTTATCTATAGAAAAGTTGGGAAATTGACAGCTGCTGAATAAGTTATCTTCCAGGGTGCCAACGGATAGAGCAGAAAAGTCTGATTCCATTGGCACAAAAACCACCATACCCGCTCATCTTCAGCGGGCCAGAATAAAGGGTGTAAAGATCACTGCGTTAATGTTATACCATAAGGTGCAGTTCCATAACCGCAACTGTTAATTTTGATTTATGGGGAGATTTAATTAGCCGCGACCTTTATTTCTGAACAGGCATAAGATCAGCCGTATTCGGATAAAATTAACACCATACAGGCTAAGGTGTTGATGATGCTGCAGTGATGACATCGGAAAAGATTTTATGGTCACCATGTGTTATTCTACCACCTGATGGTGCACAGAAATGGTAGAAAGCACAGTTACTGGCGAGGAAGGCTGGCTTGGCGGAATACGTTCAATTTACTCTATCCTCCACGAGGCTGAATCCCAGAGCACGAGTTTTCCAGTGATAATTTACCACGGAAAACATGTCACATACCATAGCCTCCTGTCAATGGCAGATTCCATGGCTGAAACTCTCAGGAAAAAATTCTCAGTTAAGAAGGGAGACCGGATAGGAATTGCTCTACCCCTGTCTCCGCAGTTCATGGTGACTTTCTTTGCCGCCATGAAGATCGGCGCCGTTGCAGTGCCAATGGATCATCTGCTCACAACGTGGGAGATGGAAAATGTGATACATTTCACCGGCATCAGAGTGCTTGTGGCGGTCTACACAGCCGATATCACTGTGAAGAAGGAAAGCGGAATATCCGGTATAATACTTACAAGGCTGCAGGAGTTCCTTCCATTTGAGAAAGCAGTATCGGTAACAGCCGGACAGATTGCCAAATCAGTGAAGCTGGCCACCACAGGGGTACCCACTGCGTGGTTCAGTGAAATGATATTTGAGCCCAGAGGAGATGAGGAGCAGGTGGACCTCGAAACTGACCCTGCAGTCATGTTTGTCTTCCCGTCCATTGATGGTGATCTCAGGGGGATAACATACAGTGGTTCGAACCTGCTTAACTCAATAGCAGGGATGAGAGAAAACCTCAGGATACCAAAGAGAAGATTCAGAATAGCCTCTTCAACCCCTGTTTTCTCACCATCAGGATTCCAGCTGTCAATAATGCTTCCTGCAGTCCTGGGAGGGACTGTAATATGCGCTTACGAAAGGAATGACTATGAAAGGCTGGCCAGACTCTGCAGCCTTTTTGACTGTGATTATGTCTGCGGCATGCCAAACGACATATACTCAATGGCGGATGAAGGCGTTCCGCTGCAGGGTTCGAAGAGCCTTAAGGGGGCGCTCTGTCCTTCGTATCTTATGAATGACGGTATCCGATCACTTTTCCAGGAGAAATTCAAAGTTTCTGTGCAGGACTATTATGATGTTCCTGAGATGACCGGCATAACACACATGCAACCGGCAGACAGAAATCAGGCAAGGCCGGGAAGCGTGGGGCGGCCCCTCAGGGGAGTTACACAGAAGATAGTGGATGAAGCCACAGGAGAAGAGCTGGAACGCGGGAAGGTAGGGCTTCTCCTTCTGGGAGGAAACCAGATAACAAGGGGATATTCTCCAGCAGATGGTACCGAAGGCAACTTTTCCGGC
>JAVYSG010000027.1:9663-17016 GCA_038729325.1 Thermoplasmataceae archaeon
TTGCCGAATCACCTGTAGCTGATATTTCGCATGTTCCAGCTTCCATCCAGATTCTTTCAGACGTCCCATTTCTTGGTAAAGTTGTGAATGGCACATCAGCGTACACCGGGACAGAACAGATAGTGGTGATTTTGAACTACAGCAATGAAAGCAGGCTGCAATCACTCCTGTACAATCTTTCTGATCCATCCAGTCCGGACTATCACCATTATATGACTGCCGACCAGTTTTATGCCAATTTCTCGCCTTCAGTGGAAGAATATGACAGGGCAGTGGCTTATTTCAGGGATGCAGGGATGGTCAACATAACAACGTACCAGAGCCGGAACACCATTGCAATGTCAGGGAATGCAGAGGCCATCACAAGCGCATTTCACACCAGCCTTAACGGGGTTGCGGAGAATGGCACACTGATCATTGGCCCATCTTCCAGTCCGGAACTTCCCCAGTGGCTGTCATCACAGGTTTATGACGTAGTAGGCCTGGGGACAACACCGCAGCTTTCCTTCAGCCTGAATGTGGAAGGCGAGTTGAAACAGCTTGAGGCTGCAAGGGCCAATATGAACAGTGGCTATCCTAAGATAGGATATCTCTCAAACGGTGCAGAAGCCCTTTACGGGACATACATGCAGGTTGCATACAACGAGACTCAGTTATTTGGCAGCCATTATGACAGGGGAGAGGTAATAGCTACCCTGCTCTGGTCCGGCAACTATACAAACAGCAGAGGCAATGTTGTTTACACGGCACCTTACAACCCGTCCGATATCACCAGATATTTTCAGGAATCTTATCCGAAGTACCCAAATGGAACATATTCAGAGCCATTTCCCACTGTAACGGGGGTGCCCATAGATGGTGCCCCTGCTCCGGGCATTTCGGCAGAGAAGGACACTTCCGGATCAACAATAGAGAACACACTTGATCTGGAGATGGTGGGAAGCCTGGCTCCCGGTGCTCAGATATACAACATATACGGTCCACAGGCAAACACAGCTGATCTGACACAGGCCTTTGCCACGGCACTCGATTTCCAGAACATGACGGTAATTTCCAATTCATGGGGTGGATCTGATGGGACAGATTCAACATGGAACACTTATCTGCAACAGGCAGAGGTACGTGGCATTACTGTCCTGGCAAGCAGCGGTGATTCGGCCGATAATACCAGCAGCCCCAAGTACGCGGGTCCGCCTGACATGGTTCAGTTTCCGTCTTCCATTGCCTATAACACATTCGGGGTAACTGCAGTTGGCGGCACAAACGTTTCTCTGAACACATCAACGCTCAACATTGTGAAACAGGGAGCCTGGTACATGCCCTCTCCCGGTAATACAGTGGGGTCCACCGGAGGGATAAGCTCAGTTTACAGCGAACCCTCATGGCAGATCAATTCATCTGCAAATGCAGTTCTGAAGGGAAAAGGGCGGGGAGTTCCCGATATAGCAGCACTTGCCAATAACACTCTCATATACTATTCCAACACAACAGTAAGCGGACTCTTTGTGGTTTCAGGAACCAGCGTCTCATCTCCGGTTGAGGCTGGAATCATAGCAACCATGGACGCATATCTCAATGCCAGTGCAGAGAGCCCTCTTGGTTTCATTGATCCGTTGATATACAAGCTCGGTACCCAGCAGTATGATCCTGCATACATTAAAGCATCCTCTCTTTCCAGATTGCCATTCTTCAACGTGTCATATGGCAGAAACAGTGTTTATAACGTCACGCCTGGCTACAATCTTGTAACTGGCATGGGATCAATAAATGCATACAATTTCATCCAGGACAGCAACATAAAAAGATATAACATATCATTCATGGAGACAGGACTCAAGGCAGGGACAGGCTGGTCTGTAAATATCGTTGGGAGATCATTTTCCTCAGGAACTGACAGCAGATATGTTAACCTGAGCCTGCCCAACGGGACATTCCAGTACGAGATACCGCATATTGGCAGCATGGTGGGAGTACCGCCGCAGTCATTCGTAAATGTCTCCGGCAAAAATGTCACAGTTGATATTGTTTTCAAATATGGATACCCTGTGAATTTTACCCAGACAGGGCTCCCGGCAAATGACACCTGGAACCTGAACGTCTGGAATTACAGCCGCCAGTATTCAGGCTACAATGCTTCTCTCTATTTTCCAAACGGATCATATAATTACACTGGGAAGCCTGTTGATCTAAACTATTATGGTCAGTCCGGAAACTTCACGATCAATGGAAAGGCCCGCAATATCTCCATGGTGTTCAGGCACGGACAGTTCAACGTTTCGTTCATTGAGCAGGGGCTTCCCATCAATCAGGAATGGAGAGTAATGGCACAGAACAGCACTTCAAACCTCACAATGACGGGAACAACAGACAACATAACTTTCTACCTCTATGGAGGCCAGTACACATTCTATCTGTATCCGTCAGGGTATGATGCTCCGAACATATCCGTTATATCGCTGAATACCAACGGTCAGAATCAGACCGTATACGTGAACTACAGCTATGGCTACTTTGTAACATTCAGGGAAACAGGTCTCACATCAGGAACCCTGTGGGGTATCTCCTTCCACGGGTTGACAAACATGACCACGGGCCAGTCCATAATTTTTGAGGTGCCAAACGGGACATACAGGTACGATGTGCGGGGCAGTGTACTCCCAAACGGTCCATCCTCAGGCTATGTGAATGTATCCGGAAGCAATCAGACGGTTATTATCAGTTACCAGGCCCCGAAATCTTTCTTCCAGACAGAAGTTCTCTATCTTGTTCTTCTTTTCTTCGGGATAGTGCTTCTTGTGAGCGGAGTATCATTGATAAGGAGAAAGCACTGATCCATTTCGCACCGCAACTTTCCGTTCCGTTCATATTCTGGATAAGAATAAAGGATCATAGACATAAATGAATGAAACAATCCGTGAAAAGAAACTGATCCTTGACACTTCCGCCATCCTGTCACGCAGAGTTAGCCTTATGGGGGGTAACGTGGCCACAACACCGTCAGTGCTGGATGAGATAAAGCTGGGTAAGATTGCCAGATACACAGGTTTCAGCAGCGACATTATGGAGATTCTGATTCCAGGTAAAGATAGCCTGGTTGCTGCAAGGGACGCGGCAGAGGCAACCGGTGATCTTCGGGAACTGAGCAGCACAGATTTGGATGTCATTGCCCTTTCCCTCGATCTGGACGGTATTCTCGTAACAGACGACTATGCAATGCAGAATGTGGCCAGCAGGCTCGGCCTGGAGTTTATTGGGGCAGACCTCAGGACAATTGACAGGGATATCAGATGGCAGTACCGCTGCACTGGATGCGGAAAGATATTCCAGCAGCATGTTGACATCTGCCCTGTTTGCGGCCATCAGACAAAGAGGGCGGTAAGGTCTTATAAAAAGCGCCAATAGTGATTTATGATCGATATATCGTTACCACTGGACTGGAATCTGATCACATATCCTGGAGACGCAAGGTACGAGCATTACGACTACATGACGCATGAGAAGAATGGAGTGCACATAACAAGGGTTATCATGGAAACACATTCCGGAACCCACATCGATGCGCCGTTCCACGCTCTGCCAAACGGGGGAACCATGTCATCCATACCGCTTGAACACCTTAACGGGCCTGCGACGATTGTGGAAGTGAAGGGGAATTCCATAAATGCAGATGATATTCCCGGAACCGTAGAGAAAAGAGTGCTGTTCAAGACCAAGAATTCGGGTCTCTATGACAGTTTTCACGATGATTTCTGCTACATTTCTGAGAGCGCCGGAAAAAGACTTGTGGACCTTGGCGTGGAAACAGTGGGAATTGATTATCTCTCTATTGAGCAGTTTGGGACCAGGGGAATGAGGGTGCACAGAATACTTCTGGAGAAAGGAATTGCCATAATCGAGGGGCTAATGCTGAAGGACGTAAAACCAGGCAGGTATGATCTCATGTGCCTGCCCCTGAGGATAGACACAGACGGAGCTCCATGCAGGGCCGTTCTCAGGTAAGCCCTTATTGCCCATACGACACACAAATCATATTTATAGTGCAAGTGAATTTTACGCCATGAAAGTTCTTGTCTTTGCAAAACAGATTCCGGATGTGAACAGTGTCAGGTTTGATCCATCCACCAACAGGATTATCAGGGAAAATGTCCCTCTTTCAATGAACTCATTCGACAGAAAGGCCGTTGAAGAGGCAATCCGAATGAAGGAGAATCACGGCTTCCACACTGTTGTTGCAAGCATGGGTCCGCCCCAGGCCGCCGATATACTTAACGAATCACTGAGGATGGGCGCAGACGAAGCATATCTGATAACAGACAGGAAATTCGGAGGCTCTGATACACTGGCGACATCCAGGATACTTGCCACATTTGCTGAAAAGATAAAGCCAGATATAATCCTTGCAGGCAGATATTCACTTGACGGAGAGACATCACAGGTGCCGCCTGAAGTCGCTGCAATGCTTGGATACAGCTTCCGGTCGTCTGTGTCAAAAATTGAAGTTGATACAGCCGGCAACGCAATTACGGTGGATCAGGATCGTGAGAACGGAATTGAAAGATACAGGATAAAGATTCCAGCAGTTCTGTCAGTGAGCGAGAAAATTAACCGGGCAAGGGCGGTCAGGCCTGAGGTCCCTGACATGAGGGACAGGATAGTAAGTGTTGATTCTGTGTGGCTTGGCCTTGACATTGATGGTAAGGAATTCAGCCCGACCGTGGTAGCAGGCACGCGATCAATGGAGAGTTCCAGAAAGGTTAAGATGCTTGAGTTTGAAGAAGGAGTTTACAGCAAAATCATGGAACTTCTGGAAATTGCAAGATCAGCATCCGGGTTAACGGACAGAGAATTCCACATGCCGCCATACAATAAAGGCAATCCCCTGGTACTGGGAGTGGCGGTCGGAGACCCGCAGACCGCAATGGAGATTGCGTCACGCCTCTCACAGATGGCAGCGAAACATCCCATGAATGTGGCCATGATTGGGAGCACACCTCCAGATAAACTGAGGGGAATTGCCTGCCATGATCTCTATCATGTGAATTCCAGGGATTATATGTCCCTTGCCGGTTCTTTACTTGATTTTATAAAGCAGCATGAGCCAGTGTACATTGTATTTCCCTCGAATTCTGATGGAAGGGATGTGGCTTCTGTTGTTGCAGCAAAACTTGGTCTGGGGCTCACGGCAGACTGCGTTGATCTGCAAGTTGAAGACGGTAAGCTAATACAGTACAAACCCGCATTTGGAGGCAGCATTATAGCAAGCATATATTCAAAGAAGAAACCTGCAATGGCCACAGTGAGGCCCGGGATGTTCAGAAGCGTCGTATCCCGGGATGAACCAAGAATCCATGAGTTTCTTCCAGGCTCTGACTCAGGACAGGAACTCATTGATGCCATACCTGTGCCTTCAGAATACAGACCACTCAACTCAAGCGATACAGTGATCGGTATCGGCAGAGGCATCAGGAAGCGCGATACAGTCAGGGAGATACTGAAGCTTGCCGGATTTCTGAACGCCTCAGTCGGCGCAACAAGGCCCATGGTAGACATGAATTTCCTTCCCAGACAGCAGCAGGTCGGACTAACCGGAATGTCAATATCCCCTGCTTTCTATATGGCTCTTGGCATCTCCGGCCAGGCCAATCACGTGGTGGGAATAAGATATGCGGGGAAGGTTCTTGCAGTTAACAATGATCCTGCCGCGGAAATTTTCAGATATTCAGATTACGGCATAGTCTGTGATGTGAATGAATTCATAAACGGATTCCTCAGCTATCTGGAGAAGAATTCCGGGAAAGCAAACTCATAGTTTCTGGAATACGAATACATATTCGTGCTTGAATATATAAAATCCGGACCTGAGGGCCCTGTATCTCCAGAGATTCTCGCTGCTTCTCTTGGCCCGGGTGTTCTGTATGTCCTTCACAATTATGCCCTTTATTTTCATATTCAGGGAGGCGACGGCATCCATGCACCTGAATCCGAGCGGCACTATCTCCCCGTCCCGGTAAGCATCGCCAATCACGAGACCCAGGTATCCTCCATTTTTCAGCACCTCAATGGATTTCTTTGCTATCTGCTTGAACCCTGAAATGAAGCTGTCAATGTCCGGTGAGGTGCTCAGATCGGCCGGGTTCTCTGAAAACCTGATTATATCCCAGTAAGGGGGATGCAGCATCACCATGTCGAAGCTTGATATTCCGTTTCTTTCCATTACAGGCTTCAGGTCAACACGGTATGAATCGCCTAAAATGATCTCCGTTCTTGTATCCTGCTGAAGTGATCTTAATGCCTCAGCTGCCTTTGAATAAACCTCAGGGTTTATTTCGATGCCCACAGAATTTCTTCTCAGGCGGGCAGCCTCAATCAGAGTTGTTCCGGAACCGCAGAATGGGTCAAGGATCCAGTCTGAGATCTTTGTATACCGCATCATAAGCTGGTGGGGGATCTGCGGAACAAAATTTCCCCAGTACCACCCACTGTGCCCCGCCTCCCGATCACGCTTCCCCAGTATCCAGAGGCTGTCCGTCCTGATTTCATCATATGCTTTCCACAGATTTATGTTGAATTCAAGCGAACTGGTACTGCCGGAATTGTCAATATCTCTTATGACAGATCTTATGTAATAATGTGCACGTTCAATCCCCCTGGAATCAAGAATTCTGTTCATGTGGTCAAGAATGACGGATTTCAGTGGTTCTTCAACATGATCAGCAAGGGAAACTGCCCTGGCGATCTCGTCCTTTATCCTGTTGATATTACTCTCTGCAAGAATGTCCTCGCATAGAACAAGCAGCTTCTGAAGAGGTTCTGCGCCTGTATTTTCATAAGTTACGGACATTTGCGGCCTGTGAGTTATTGAATATAAAATTTTAAGATTTGCACTTAATAAGAATCCGGGGCATTCATTTTTATGGATACAGAATATGTATGGGAATAGCCCGAATCCCATGTCAGGATTGGCTGCCCATCTATCCAGTTTCAGTCAGAGCTCTACCATTATCTGTCCGTTTTCAACCTTTGTTTTGTAGGAATGAAGTGGATTGATATCTCCCGATCCCTCTGGGGGGCTGATCACTGAACCGTCCTTCGGGTTAAAAACAGCAAAGTGGTTGGGGCATATGAGCGTATGATCATCCATGAAGCCCTCCGACAGATCATAATCCTCATGTGTGCAATAGCACGACGTTGCGTAATAGTTTGATCCATCTCTTATAAGCAACACTTCTCTTCCTTCTATGTTTGCCTTGAAAAGGTCCCCGTCCTTCATGGCCCCTTCTCTGGCTACCTTATACCATGCCATGAAGGACACATTATGTTATGGGGCAATTATATTTTGCTGTTTTACCAGGT
>JAVYSG010000028.1:0-16895 GCA_038729325.1 Thermoplasmataceae archaeon
AGGAATCCGTAAAGAAACACAGGAAACGTGCCACGCAATGAAAACCTCTGGCTTTCACCATCTTCCTGCTGATTTAGTATCCCCACCTTTCGGCCTATTCACATTTGAATCAAATAATTTACTATACAGATGAAGTGAATCAGACTTTTATGCTATTGATTGCAACATTTCGCACAGCAGGAAGTGTAAACCTATGATTCAAAGTAAAGAAGAAAAACACATTCATAAAAAAGATTCGCGTCTGTTTGAGGCACATGCCACAAATCTGCATCATCTATTCCTGGTGAAAATCATAGTTTTCCTGAGCAAACTCCTTAAGGGCGTTTAAGTTGAGGCACTATTGCATACATAAATCCAATGAAGCCAGTATTGTGGAAAATTGCCATTGTGGTAAACGCCGTTCTCATACTGCTGACTCTGAGAATGGATCAGAGTTTTGTCTCATACAGCAAAAAAATTCAAAATCTCAGGCAATGGAACAAACGGAACCGCAATAGCTGTGGCAATGGAAAGTAACATCATAGTTCATGGAAAACTGATTATATTTAACCGGGGATTAGCCGCTGGCAATCCTCAAGCAATATTTCCAAATGGTACAGCATTTACGGTGAATTAGAGCCTGACGATCATTTTTCACTCTGACCCCTCGCTCCTTTCAGGTCAATCATCGGAAATGGGAGGTCCGGCAAATCTTGCCGTTTCCCTCACACATCCGGTTGATCTCTAACTCCCGCTCTTTTGCATAATATGCCTTTAATATCCTTCATTAAAGTATTCGCCCACAAAGCCCAGTGAGATCATAGTCTTATGTGACCCCTCCATTCTAACTATCTCTCTTGCGTCAAGGTAAGCCATACCTTTGATTGACTAACCGTTCTTAGTAGACCGTATCTTCTCCTGAAGATCCTCATCAGATAATTCGTTCAACTCTGCATTCTCATTGTCAAAGAAGGCGAAAATCTTCTTGAGCACAGTTCCTGATAAGCCCCCTGATCCTCCTCGCTTATGCCCTCGTGCTCCGTTTCAATGAATTTAAGGTACATCGCATACTGATCCCTTCCTTCGTCTATCTTGCCCTCTCTCTTTGTGTATTTCTTCTCAATGTCCCCCTTATGCCCCATAATGAACTGCCTCTAGGGATGTTAGATAAAGCCATTTCCTTCAGCGGTATCCAGGTAAGTGCGGAAGCAGATCCTGAAAATATACGGCCTCCAGTCAAAGCCAGCTTTTACAATTGTGTCTTTTATCCTTCTCGGAAGCAATTTAGTCGGAAGGAACTTATTTTTCTTATCAAGAGATTGCTTTTCAACGGGAAGGATGATGGGGGAATCATGCGTCAGTCTTTCTCCGTCGTTCATTCGAAGTTCCAGATATTCCTTAAGATACTTTGATCCTTCAGGCCCAATGAAAGTAAAGTATTGTTGCCTTATCTTAGAGAGTTCATACCTCACCGTGATCCTGCAAGGAATCTTCTCAAATTCAGCGCTATCTTTTTCTATCCTGATATCCGGAATATCTCCAAGTACAAGGCCGTCAATTCCGTTTATGTTGCCAAGGACTTCAGGCCTCAGTCCTGAAAATGACATAAGAGAAATCGATACTCTCTCCCTGAGCGTTGCTATCCTGAGAATCTTCGCAAGCTCATCGCTATTAGGGATAACTTCTTTCTCGGCGTTCAGGTTCCGGTTCTCATTCTTGATATTGATTCCGAGCCTAACAACAACATTGTTGAACTTCAGGTACGAGATAAGGGCCTTGAGAGACGTGGATATAGAAGCTCCCATGGTTCCCCTTTTCTCAAGACCTCTTATCTTGTCCAATACGGACCCCTTGAAGTTATCAAAGTCGTCCCTGTCAAATGCAATTATGCTTTCGGGATCCTTCCGAAGGTATTCTAACCAGAGCCCAAAATTTTGAAGATAAATGTCAGAAGTGACCTAGGATCTGGCTTTCAGGTTCAAATACTATCTTTCAACCTTCTTATTTTCCAGTAGTTTCCTGTGTCGTATTGCATGATTCATGATCATACAAACAAAGGTGGTATTATAATTATCTAACTATACTTAGTGAAGGATAGGTAGGGAGTTGAACCCTATTAGATGGGATCTGCAGTCCCACGCATGACCGCTCTGCCACCTATCCGCTTTCCCTTTCAGGAAAAACTGTAATATTTATCCACTCATTAAATTTGCCATCTTTTCAGAACAAATAGACTGCAATACATTTAAGCAGAAAGGAGATAAACAAGGGTGTTGAAAAGGTACCTGATATTTTTGCGTTCTGAAGGAACTGAGATGCTCGGAAAATTAGAAGCGTTTGGAGCCAGATACATCATGGAAAGAAAGCATACAGACAGCATAGAGATTGATTTCCAGACAAAGGAAGATCTGAATATGGGCCAACTCAACCTTGACAGTATTCCTTTTTTTATTTTTACCCAGCTCTTAAGAGATGAAAATAAGAATAATATTACTACAGAATCGGATACCAGAATAGCTTTGTTTGTGGCCAACTGCCTGTTCCGTGAAGAGCGGTACTGGGAGACACACGAATTGCTTGAAGACATCTGGCACATATCGCAAGGGAATATCAGGTCCTACTTTCATGGCCTCACACTTCTGGCTATTGCAGGTGTCCAGTGGCAAACCCATAGAGAGGAGATCGCCAGGTCAACGTACCTTCGTGCAGTTTCCATGCTTAGAATGTCTGGAATTAACAGGCGTTTTGTTAATTCTCTTCCTTCCGGGTATCTATATCCGTTGCAGATTACGATCCCGGAAGAAATTTTATTGACTGAATAGAAAATATATTGCACGATGCTATTCATGCATTTGACCTTATGAGAATTATTTAAGATCGCTGAAGCCGTTCAGAAAAGTTATTTACAAAGTCTGCTATAAAATACGAATGCAAAGTATAGCACAGACACTCAATGAAAGTCAGGTGGGAAAGGAGGTGACCCTTCATGGCTGGGTCTACAGAATAAGGACCAGTGGAAAGCTTACCTTCATAATATTGAGGGATTCTACAGGGATTGTACAGTTGCTCTCCAGTACTAAGATACTGAATGATGAGCAGCACAGAGAACTGTCAAATCTTACTGTTGAGAGCAGCCTTGAAGTATCCGGAATTGTCAGGGAGGATAAACGTGCCATTACAGGATATGAGGTGGAGATCACACATTACAGGATTTACCAGAGAAACGATAGTTTTCCAATTTCAAGAGACCTGGGGGAAGATTTTCTCCTGGACAACAGGCACCTTTGGCTGAGAAGCCGCGAATTCACAGCGGTACTGAAAATCAGGTCCACCATATTCAAGGCTTTCAACGATTTCTATTATGAAAACGGGTATTATCAGGTTCAGCCGCCAATTATGGTATCCACAGCAACTGAAGGAGGTTCGACACTTTTCAAGGTGCCGTTCTTCGGAGAGGAAGTTAGCCTTTCCCAAAGTTCACAGTTTTATCTGGAAACATTCATTTTCAGCCTTGAGAAGGTGTTTACAATATCTCCAAGCTTCAGGGCGGAAAAATCCAGAACCAGGCGGCATCTTACAGAATACTGGCATGCGGAGGCGGAAGTGGCATGGATTGGTAACGAGGAGATGATGCAGGTCGAAGAGAAGATGATCGAGTACATTGTAGCAAAGGTTGTTGCAGAAAATGAGGATGAGTTGAAGCTTCTGGGCAGAGACATAGATTTTCTCAGAAACATAAAAGCTCCATTCCAGAGAATCAGGTATGCTGATCTTATGAAAATGGCTCAGGGATGGGGGCTCAACCTGAAGTATGGTGATGATCTGGGTGCAGACGAGGAACGCGATATAATGGTGCATTTCGACAAGCCGATTTTTGTCACACATTTCCCGAGGGCACTCAAAACATTCTATCATTTGCCTGATCCTGACAATCCTGATGAGATACTCTGCCATGATCTTCTGGCGCCAGAAGGATATGGCGAGATCATTGGAGGGGGGGAAAGGATATGGGATCTGAAACAGCTTGAGCAGAGAATGGCCGAGAGCAATCTGGATCCCCGGGACTATTACTGGTATCTGGATCTGAGAAGGTATGGAAGCATACCGCATTCTGGTTTCGGCCTTGGCCTGGATCGGCTGGCATGGTGGATCATGAAGCAGGAAACCATAAGGGATGCCATACCGTATCCAAGGACAATCAGGAGAACGAAGCCTTGATTCAGTCATGGAGGAATCACAATTGAACAGTTTCCTTTCTGCGCTTAAAGGGGAACCCCATGAAACAATTCCTGTCTGGTACATGAGACAGGCCGGAAGATACCTTCCAGGTTATACAGAAATCAGGAAGGGAAAGTCGATGAAGGAAATGTGCATGGATGTGGAGACAACTGTGCGGATTACCATGGAACCAGTGGACACGCTTGGTGTAGATGCCGCCATAATATTTTCTGACATAATTCTACCCGCAGAAACAATGGGATTTTCCGTTGATTACGTTGAGGGAGTTGGTCCATCCATAAAAAATTCATACGTTTCCGACCCATCAATGCGATCTATTAACGAATTCAGCCCAACAGAGTATGGTTATTCAACGTATGAGGCCATAAGGCGCATAAAGGCGTCAAGGCCATCATTGCCGGTGATTGGTTTTTCCGGGGGCCCGCTTACAGTAGCCTCTTATCTGGCAGGCGGTCGCCCCGACAGGGATTTAAATTTAACAAAGAAGCTGATATTCTCAGGTGATACGGGCTTCGAGAAACTAATGCAGATGGTCACAGACATGGTCATTGAAAACGCACTGGCTCAATGGAAATCAGGATGTGACGCAATACAGATATTTGACAGCTGGGCAGGGTATCTCTCCCCCTTCCAGCTTTCTGTTTACTCAGAAAGATATCTTGCGCAGATAATGTCTGAGCTTGGAAAGAAAATACCGGTGATTTACTTCAGCACACAGACCGGATCAATGTTTAAAATTCTCTCCGGGGCAGGATTCAACTTTCTGAGCTTGGACTGGAGGGTTGACCTGGCTGATGTAGGCAGATCCATTGGCAATGAGGTTGGACTTCAGGGAAACCTGGATCCGTCACTGTTAACAGATGCACCTGTGATGGGAGTGGCAGAAGGAGTCTACATAGCCATGTCCATGGCTGATCGTGATAATTACATATTCAACCTGGGGCATGGGGTGCTGCCTGATACCCGTCCTGAAACACTGATTGATCTGACAGAAAAGGTACATGCGGTGGTTCGAAGATTCTGATATTTACATTGTTCTCAATTGTCACACTACATTGGGATATCATCCCAAAAATCAGTAAATCATAAAATAAGAAATTGATATATGCATCAATGGGATTTTTTAAGAAAAGTTTCAACATAACAAGCAGTAAGAGCCTCAATGATGTTACCACAGGGTTTCAGCAGTTCCTGCAGGGGCAGGGCTGGAAGGTACAGGCCAATGTTCAGGGCGATCAGGGAATTGTGCAGGCACAGAAGCCGGGAATTTTGAGGGATATAATTGCTGCGGACCGGGCACTCACATTCAAGTTTGACGCCACGGCGCCAGGACAGATCCAGGTGGAAGTAGGTGTTGGTAAATTGCTGAAGAATCTTGCAATTGCCGCACTTGAAACATTGTTCCTTTCCGAGTTATTTCTGGTTGTTGACATACCAGAAATTCTGTTCACAGAGCACGTTGAAAAGGAGCTCATAGGGCAGTTGCGAGCAATCGCTCAGTGAATGTACTTCATGGTCTACATATTTTCATGGAATGTACAGGAGCACAATAGCGATGGAATTAACTTTCAAGCAAGCTAAATGCAGGCATTTGTCCAGCTGGTTGCAATTCAGGCGGACAGATCATTACTTATAAAGAGGAACCCGAATTGATTCATGTTATTCTGATGGCATATGGCAGCCCCACTAGAATGGAGGATGTCCCCGAATATCTCCAGGGGATATATGAAGGAAAACCTGTGCCGGAATATGCCACAAAGGAGAATACAGAAAAATATGCAATGGTGGGTGGGATTTCACCATCAAATGCAATTGTTGAAAGTCTTGTCAGCAAGATAAGTGCAAGGCTCTCACGCGTCGGCGAAGTCGACGTGATTCTGGGCAACAAGCACTGGAAGCCATGGCTGGATCAGTCCATATCTGCCCTTTCCATCAAAAATACTGATAAAATTGTCGCCTTCCCGCTTTTTCCGTTTCCATCAGCTGGTGTCCAGGGTTCATACCTTGATCCCCTGGAAAAGGCGCTTTCCAGAAGAAATTTAAAACCGGAGATCAAATTCATAAACGGCATACCTTCTGACATTCTCGCTGGAACCTGGGTACCTATTGTAAAAAGGCATTATCACGCAGGGGACGCAGTGCTATTCGATGCCCACAGTCTTCCGCTATTCCGGGGGGAGGAAAACGATTATAACGCGGCCTTCATGTCAGCTGCACGCATCACAGCAGAGGAAGCAGGTCTTCAGGAATATTTTGCAGGTTACCAGAGCAGGGGGAAATACGGAAACAGGTGGCTTGAACCATCAATTTACGAAGTTCTGGAAAAGATCAAAGCGAAGGGATACAGATCGTTGCTGGCAGTTCCGATAGGATTCCTCTACGAGCATCTTGAGATACTTTATGATCTTGATCTGGAGTTTGGAGAAAAGGTTAAGGAAACGGGAATGGATTACCACAGAACAGGCCTTCCTGATGACGGGGACAGTTTTGTTGACAGCGTCTGCAGGCTTGTAATGGATGAGGTGTCCTGAAATGATAAAGAATCTCACAGTATTCACATATGATGCCGCGGAGTTCCTGAAAGTCGTTGCCAAGAAGGGGACGGAAAGTGATATCACTCTGTACCACAGGAAGGATGGGGACAATGTTTACACTTTCCTCTCTGCATCCAGATTTCCTGAGAAGGTGTCTTCACTCACTGATGCCATCTATCCCGCTGACATTGCAATTGTGAATGCCGATCAGATCAACAGGGATTTCGGGGAAGTTGTGGTTGCCATGGACCTCATGGGCCTGAGCAGGGGTTACTTTCTCGTCAGCAGTCCCGATAAGATTGATGTGGTGAAGAAGATGACAGCGAACACATCCATGAGGAACTTCGGCTTCTTCTCCGGGAACCCCATGGAACTGCTTCCTGAGCTGGAGAAAGAGAAGCATGTGCCAAGATTCCAGAACACCATGGTTCTGATAGATCACTTCTTCAAGGTGAAGAGTGTCGGTACAGTTGCACTGGGTTTTGTACTCGGAGGGCAGGTTGAGAGGCATCAGAAACTTATCTGTTCATACGCGGACAAGGAGGTGCAGGTGAGGTCAATACAGGTGCAGGATGAGGATCAGGAATCAGCCCAGAGCGGTGTAAGAGTGGGCCTTGCCCTGAAGAACATAGATGCTGAGGAACTCGAAAGAGGGATGTTCCTGTCCGATTCGCCTTTCCAGTACCTGAGTTCATTCAACGGGAAACTGGAAATAAGCCCATTCTCAAAGATCATTGCGGATGAGGTGCAGGAAATATTCGTATCCGATGAGATGAGGTATCAGCGCGGAATGATTGATAAGTCCAGCATTCAGCTCGAGAAGCCTGTTCTCAGAATAAAGGAGAGCCTTGTCGTATCAACGCCCAACAGGTCACCAAGAATATTCGGCAAAATCAGGATTGCCTGATCTTCCTCTGGATCATTTCGCGGGTACCAATGTCGTGGCGGACATAATATTCGCCATGAATTTTTTTCAGTCCGTCCTCAACAGTGTCAGATGCATCCCAGATGTGGTCTGCAATGCCCACGACTGCGAGCGCCCTGGAAGAGGTCATCATTACATTATCCCTGGTTCCAGATACTGAAGCGTAATACATCTTCAGGTTTTCCTCTTCAAAATTTCTATCAATTTCAAGCTTTCCGGGTTTTGGATCGATGCCATATCCCAATGGAACAACATATTTCAGGACTGTGGCAGAATTTCTGAAACTCACGCTCTTTCTCAGGTTTCCATCCGCTATGGAATAGAGCATTTCTGTAAAGTTACCGGATGATATGCTTAGCACGTTAATTCCCTCGGGATCGGCAAACCTGGCATTTATCTCGACAACCTTTGGGCCCTGGGCAGTTTTCATGAACTGGCCGTACATTATCCCCCTGAATTCATTTCCCTCTGACCTCATTGCGTTAATCACAGATGCTATGATCTGAAGAGCTTTTTCCCTGGTTCCGGAATCAATAAACGGAAGCAGATGATCAGAATCTGTTATGGACCCCATTCCCCCGGTATTTGGTCCCATGTCGCCTTCGAATGCTCTCTTGAAATCCTGTGCCAGTGGCATCGGTATCATATGTGTTCCATCTGTGAACACCATCTGTGAAAACTCCTCACCGGAGATCTTCTCTTCCAGGAGTACGATGCCATCGCGTTCAAGAATTTCCTTCGCATACTGGAACGCTTCATTCCTGGTCTCAAGCTGGATTCCCATGACCCTGACTCCCTTTCCTCCCGTGAGGCCGGTTGGCTTGATGGCATACTCTGCAGTGGAATCAAGGATCAATGTTTCAAGTTCATGAACAGATTTAACCTCATGATATTCTAAATTTCCCGCTATCTCGTAACGGGTAAGAAGCTCCCTCATGTAAGCTTTTGAAGTCTCTATGCGCGCTGCGAGCCTTGTGGGAGAAGCCACGCGAACCCCTCTGGACATGAGTGTGTCGGCAAGCGGTGTGTCCAGCACAGGATCAGGGCCGATGAACGCCAGATCCACACCCTTTGCCAGGGCAAATTCAAGGATTGCCGGGTGGTTGAGTTCATCTGTTATGAGTGTGTCTCTGGATAAGGAAATTATTGAGGGGTTCCTGTTCTTCATGGCCGAGTATAATTGCGAACCTGATTCAACAATTCTCCTTGCAATCGCATCTTCCCTACCTCCTCCTCCCACAAGGAGAATCTTACTGGGCATTTTCTTCATCCCCGGTATTTCTGATTCGGGAAACCAGTTGACCACGATCAATATTGAAATATCTGTAAAATTCGCGGGTCACGTCAAAGGTCTCAGTATTTCTGTACCTCTTCTCCGAGAGAAGCTTCCTCTTCACAAGATCGTGAATAAGCGGGCGGGATCGTTCCCCGTATTTCTGGATAATCTGTCCCCTAAGTGCCCCGGGGTTTGCAGCAACAAAACCAAGAATCCTGAGCTGGACCTGATCTATTTCCATTCTGGAAACAGGAGCAACGATGTCCGAATACTCATTCCTGAGCTGGAGTTTGTATCTTATTCCAGATCTGGCAACAGCGAGGCATGTTTCCCGGGCAGAATAATCTCTGGCAAGCTTTTTTATTGCTTTGAGCACCTCTTCCCGTGGTTCCCCAATAACAGAGGATATGTCTCCGGCGGACATGGGGGACTCAGATGCATAGAGGACTGCCTCAACCTTGCGGACCACATCCATGACTGGATATGTGCATCCTCTTAATTTTAATTTACTGTCTTCAGGTACATATAATAGAAAAAATGTAAATTTTTATTAGTGAATCAGGCATCTCCATCTATGTCTGCCGAACAGACGTTCGTCGAAAAATCACCAAAAGCCTTTGTTAAAGCTTCTGAAGAAACAGAAAATAGAACCATGAAACCATCATCGCTCTTCTTCATATGGTTCGCCGCAAACCTCACAATTGGTGACTTTGCCATTGGATTCATTCCAATATCACTTGGAATGCCCGTTGATTATGCGATAGTTGCTCTGGTTATAGGGAACATAACAGGTGGCATCCTTCTGGGGATGATGAGCATGACCGGAGCTCTGACTGGTAAACCTCAGATGGCATTGAGCCTCGGTCCTTTCGGTCGGCTGGGTTCTAGAGTTCTTGCTGTTCTTCAGTGGGGGAATACCCTTGGATGGCTTACTGTTAACCTTGTCCTCGCCTCCTTCGCCCTTCACGTCATTATTTCCGGCGTGTCTTTCCTCATTCCAATATTCATAGTGACTGCCATTGTCTTTGTTCTGGCATATTCCGGACATAACTGGATCAGGAGATTTGAGATTGCAATGTCGGCGGTACTGGGAGTGATGTTTGCAGCCATCAGCATCAGGTACTTCACAACCTTTTCGTCAACTTATTCATACCACCCCGCGGGCCTTGCTCCCCTGGTGGCCTTCGGCATAACTCTGGCCTCATCGTTCTCATATATCATGGCATGGGGGCCATATGCCTCAGACTATTCCAGATTTACAAGGAAAGCCGACAGGCCACGCAGATCATTCGGATTCACATTTGCAGGTGGTGCCATTGCATCATTCTGGATAGAAATTATCGGAATGGCTGTGGCAATAACTGCTCATGGCTACATATCCAACCCTGCAACAGCCCTTGCCGGTTACATGGGTACATATGCCGCAGTTGGAATGATATCGCTCTTCCTTGGCGGAATTGCAGCAAATGCAATCAACCTGTTTTCAAATGCAACCTCACTGAATACGGCCATCTCCAGGCTGACCAGGAACAGGGCACTGATCATAGGTGTCATTGTGTCACTTGCACTGGGAATAATTGGATACAGGAATTTTTATGGCTTCTATGAAACATTTCTGTTCATCCTGGATTACTGGATAACTCCGTGGCTGGGGATACTCATTGCCCATTACTTCATATTGGGTCATAAAAGGTCTCCCAGTGTGGTTTCATATTCCGGAATTTCTGCATACGTGCTGGCAATACTGATATCGGTACCGTTCATGAGCCCCGGTGCTGTATTTGAAGGCCCGCTTGCATTTTATCTGGGATCTGTTGATGTGAGCTACTATATCTCATTCTTCGCAGCAATAATCCTTTACATTACTTTTAATAATTATTTCCGGGTTAACCATGTCAGAGGTGCCAAACCTCTGGGATGAATATGACTGTCTACAGCGACCAGAAAATTCTGGAACTTGCAAAGGGTGGGAATCTCATCGGAGAAAACTTTGATGTCCTGTGCGTTACGCCTAACGGGTATGATCTCAGGATCGATCAGGTATGGATTTCCGGGAGCTTGATTGCCGGTGAGGCAGTCATTCCCGGCGGTAGCCATTTTCTTGTTTCCACAATGGAATACATCAGGATGCCGGAGGATGCCATGGGCCAGATCTGGATTCGGTCGTCCTATGCCAGAAAGGGTATTTTTGGCTCATTTGGTGCTGTTGACGGGGGATTTCATGGTAATCTGACGCTTTCATTCCTGAACGCATCCGGATCTTCAGTCACTGTTTCAAAGGGAGATCGTATAGCACAGCTCGTTGTACATGATCTGTCATCAAGGCCAGATCAGGCCTATGGGGAGAGATCAGGGAATTTCCAGGGGTCAAGGGGAGTAACGGTTAAGGGCAGGAACATACTTTAGGTAAGGTAGCACCATGGTCGGGGAGATCAAGATAGAAGTGGCCGGCAAATCTTCGGCCAGCCCGGAAAGAATCCTGGATGAGATCAGTGACTGGCAGAGGCTTCCGGAGTTCTGGCACGGAATGAGGAGCATAACCAGATCAGACGGCAGTATGCTTCTTGTCAGGTTTGCTTTCCCCGGCAATGGAAAAATGTCATATCTGTGCGACAGGAAATCGCTTAGCTGCACTGAAAACTACCACAGCGGCCCATTTTCTGGCTTCAAGAAAACCGAGCTCAGAAATATTGATGGAGGGACAGAGATCAGGGTAAGATGGGAGATCAAGCTCTCACTGTCAATGTTACTTCTTAAGGGCTTCCTCGCGAGACATTTCACAGAAGGGACGGAGAGCGCCATCAGGCGCATATGTGAGAGCGCTGAATCCGGCCTGCCGCGAGAACGGGAAATTATTCTCAGTCAATAGGCATGATGTTTCCGGAGGGCCTGACATCATATTCCATCAGTTCTCTGCTCAGTTCTGCATCAGGAAAAATGATCTTTGCCTCGTCAATGAGGGGCTGGAGGTTTTCATATCTTGGACTGTAATGGAAGAGAAAGAATTTTCTGACATGAGCATCCCTGGCGATCTCAGCGGCCTGCCTTGAGGAGGAGTGTCCAAATTCATTGACCTTTGGTTCCAGGGATGAATCTGTTGTTGTCTCATGTATGAGGACGTCCGCATCTCTGGCAAAATTCTTCATCTCCTCCAGAGGCCTTGTATCTCCTGTATAAACAATGGATCTACCCTTTCTGACCCCCATGCTTATGTCATGAATGGAAACAGTTCTGCCGTCAATCACCGCGGTTCCATTGCTGCGAATTTCCTCCAGCCGCCTGGCAGGTATGTTGAGGGCTTCAGCCTTTGATCGGTCAATCTTCACGAGATCTTTCTCCTGAACCCTGTATGACATGGCAGGAACAGGATGGTCATTTCTCATTGTGCTTATTGTGAATTTCTCGAAATCGTAGGTTTTACCAAATTCCAGTTCTCCAACACGGATCTCATATCCAAGGCGAAAATAGCCCACATTCAGTGCATTGGAGAGTATCCTGGTTGCACCTCTGGGGCCATAAATATACAGAGGCTTATCACGACCATTGAATGACATGCTCTGTATGAGCCCAAGGAGACCGAGAAAGTGGTCACCATGGAAATGCGTAATGAAGATATTGTCAATGCTCATAAATGATACCTTGCTCTTCATGATCTGCTTCTGTGTCCCCTCCCCGCAATCAAAAAGGTTAGTGGTGTCGTCAATCTGCACTACAACTGCAGGGAGCCCTCTTCCCGGAGAAGGCCAGGAACCGCCTGTACCCATGAATGTGATCTTGATGTTGGAAGCCATTGATCTCCATGGCATTATTGCTATTAATTCTCTGTCTGCTGCACTCTGCCCAGCGCAAATGGAAGTTCCTCCACAGTTCGCACAGGCATCATTTTCCTGATGGAGTTCCACAAATCGGTGTCAGCATAGCAGCCCGAACCGTGCAGGAAATTTTCCAGATTTGACATGATCTGGTGCCCTTTCCTGTCAAAATCAGGCAGAAGTATCACCTCACTGTAGTTTCTGGCAATGCTGTCGGAAAAGGTAACCAGAGAATTCCCGGAATTTATTGTTATTATCTCCCCGGGGAAATCTATTCTTCTCAGGCTGTCGATGTCATGCCTGCCCTCCACAATTATGGGCACGCGGTTGTTCTTGAGACGATACCTTTCAAGTATTTTCAGGATTCTCGATCCGGACATTGGTGGAAAAACATATGAAATCCCGGATTTAATATTTGCCGTTGAATCATCAATCCCAGAAGCGCCTGTTTTTCGCATAATCCATTTCCCCGTTCAGTATTGCCCTTATGAGATCATCCTCATTCGTGTAAGTTACATCAAGGAGGCGGGATGCCGTCTCGGGTCCTATGCCTCTCGCAGCCATTACAGTTATAGCCTGCATTCCGCGCTCCCTTACCAGGTGGGCGTTTTTCATAAGGCGTTTTCTTGTCTTAATTCCATCAGGGTCCTCATCTCTGGATTTGTCAAGCAGGTTCTTCTCGAAGGGTGAAAGTGAGGCAACAAGAGAACTTCCACAGGATGGGCACCTTATGCTTTTGATATCTCTTATCTTCAACGTCCTCACGTTGCCGCAAGATGTGCAGTAAAGGATAGTTTCCTCGTTCAAGAGTCTCTTCTTCACAGCATCAAGGATGCTCCGGGTAGGTTTCAGAGGGGCAACCCTCTCCGAATAATGTGTGAGGAATACATCAGAACTTTCAGAGATGTCATCCTTCATGGAGAATTCAATATCGCCTGATCTTATGCCTCTCAGGTACTTTTCGAGAGATGTGAGATCCATGTAGTCGGATACAAGCTTCCTGATGGAATCCCTGTAGACCGGTGTATCATAATAGGCGTCGACAATCTTCTCAAATCTTATTCTGCCCATATCTGCATCGTTGGCTATGAGACCGAACTTGCGGGCTTCATAAAGAAACACAGAATTGAAAAACCTGGATCTTCTGGCTGATCCTGATATGTACTGATAAAGTCTGTCAGGATCAATGCTGAGTATAATCCTTCTGACATCGTTTGACCTGATAATGCGTGACGACCTTATGTAGAAATGATATGGTGAATAGTCCGTTTCAACGCTCTCCCCAGTGATTCCGGACAGGATGCTGGAGAATATTTCAGCAAGTGCGAAATTCCCCCTGGTTCCAAGTAGTACCTGAACAATGATCTCATTGGCCTTTGTCTCAATAACAGTGCGTTTCATGGTGGCTGAATCCTTGGAATACCAGTCCTCCAGAAGTTTCCTGGAGTCGCCTTCCACGAAATCCGGTACATACCTGTTTTCCCTGTTCTGGGAAACCTTCTCAGTGACATCAAGAAGCACCGGTATCTCCTCACCTGACCATTTTGGTGCTATGGCTGCAGTGGGAAACGGTTCAACCAGTATCCTGTCATTATCAATCCTTATGGTTCTCCAAGTTGACCCGCGTATGACGAAATAAGAGCCCGGCTCAATTTCATTTACCACATACCTTTCATCCAGCGTCCCGATAAATTTCCGGTTTATCTGGTCAATGACCTTGAAGTTCTTTTCGCTGGGTATCATGGATATGTTCTCCAGGAAATAGTTCAGGACCCCTCTCCTCTTTCTGATCCTGCCATCCTGAAAAAATATCTTGCCGGTGCGTGCAAGGAAGTCCAGTGTCGAATCATATTCCTCCCGGCTCAGGTTCCTGAAAGGATATGCTCCTGTGACCACATTAAAGAAATTGTCTGCATCTATTTCACTGAAAAATTTGGCTTCGGACAGCACCTGGTTTGCAACTGTTGCAAGTGAATTTTCCCGGAT
Organism: Thermoplasmataceae archaeon; assembly: GCA_038729325.1. Taxonomy (GTDB): domain Archaea; phylum Thermoplasmatota; class Thermoplasmata; order Thermoplasmatales; family Thermoplasmataceae; genus UBA509. Next base: position 14,752 of record JAVYSG010000028.1, read on the forward strand.
TGCAATATCCTCAAGATGACCTTCCATTATGTATGAAACTATGGCACTGGCCTCCTCCAGTTCTATTATGTCACTGCAGACAATGTTGCCAAGAGATATCCTGTCGAGGCTGTGCCCGGATCTGCCCACTCTCTGTATCAGCTTATTGATCTGCCTCGGGGAGTTGAACTGCAGAACGAGATCTGCAGATCCTATGTCAATCCCAAGTTCCAGTGAGGACGTGCATATTAGGGCCTTTATCTTTCCTGCCTTGAAGTCCTTCTCTGCACTCTCTCTGGCATCACGGGACAGGGACCCGTGATGCACCTGTATTGGTGGGTCCTGAAGGTAAAGCCTCAACCTGAATGCAATATCCTCTGCGGAGCTTCTAGTGTTGACGAAAACCAGTGTTCCCCGGTGCTTTTGGATCAGATCCCACATATGCAGAATGGCACCTGCATATCCCTCATCGCATCCCATTATGCCGGCCACTGCCTCATCTGCCCTCGAAGGAACCCCAATCTGTATTGACATGCGCTTCTTCAGCCCGGATCTTGAAACGTAAGGCGTGTTTCCGGGAGAAAGGAATCTGGCAAGATCATCCTCATTTCCAACAGTGGCGGAGAGACCGATTCTCTGAAAGTTTCCCGCCAGTTCCCTGAGCCGTTCAACGGCTATGGCAAACTGTGAACCGCGTTCATTCTGAGCCGTTTCGTGAAGCTCATCCACAATAAGGAAGCGAACGTGTGAGACGATTTCCCGGAGTCTCTTTCCATTGAGGAGAATCTGCAGAGATTCAGGAGTTGTAATAAGAATATCCCCAGGATTCTTAACTATTTCCCTCCTGTCAGCATCGGTGATATCACTGTGCCGCACCTGAATGCGGACACCAAGTTCCCTACCGTATTCCCTGAGCCTGTCAAGAAGGTCTCTGTTCAGTGCCCTGAGCGGTGTTATGAATAGTGTGGATACAGGCTGCGGTTTTTCCGACAGAATCCTGTGGAAGATAGGAAGTATGGCTGCCTCAGTTTTTCCGCTGCCTGTAGGTGAGAGCAGAAGAACGTTCTCCCCCTTCAGGATATGAGGGATAACATCCTGTTGCGGATCGGTCGGATCCAGAATTCCCTTCTTCAGGAGCATTTCCCTGATTTTGGGATTAAGCTGATCGAAAACTGATAGATTCTCTGCATTATTTTCCAATGAACATCACATTTTTAAACAGTCTATTCCAGACATCCCATGAGCTTTATTGCCCTGAGGAATGATAGTTCTTATTAAACAGCGATATTACTGGAGATTTCACGCGTTGAACAAGCTGCAACCATTCCTGTCCTGTATTTATAAGGCTGAACCTCCTTATTTTTATTGCGGAACTCATCTGTCATTAATACGAAACCTGCAGAAATGGGGTTAGAATTTGATATAACGGTGTTAATGCAAGGACAGGAAATGTTGCATTTCTGAACGCACTCAAGAATCAAAGATCATTTTCAGAACCATAAAGATCCGATTCTTCCCTGCATACTGAGAAACGGATCGTTTTTATTTCATAAAAAAAGACAATTAAATCATACTACGATCAGTTGTCATCATCATCGTCATCGTAGTCGTCATCATCGTCGTAGTCGCGTCTCTTCACGAAGTTAACCAATGGTGAGCACCTCCGATACCAGCAGAGTCAACCAATATTTATACTTTTCATCCATATACCATTAGGTTCCGGATCCAGAGCCTTTTATTTTTGACACTGACCCCACTTCAATCTGAAAAATATATTATAACCTATCAAATTACGTTGTGGTAGCATGGGGGATAAATTAGCTGAGGTGGAGATTTCGAAGGATGGGGAGATGTATTATGCAACAATAACGCTTCCGTCCGGTGAAGTAATAACTCTGGAAAATGAGGATTTTGAAGAGATTTTAGAACAGGTTGCCAACGATCTTCAAGACCGCTTCAGCTCCTGAGCGGGGATGGCCCAGCGGTACGGCGGCAGCCTGCTAAGCTGTTTCTCGAATGAGAGCGAGGGTTCGAATCCCTCTCCCCGCGCTAGCATTTAGGTTCGTATTAAAACCCAATTTACACAAAGCATGTGAAAGGGTTCAGACTAGTTCCGGCCTTAATCCCAAGGCATTTGCAGTTAATTGCCAGAGTTTTTCCTGGAG
>JAVYSG010000029.1:0-15967 GCA_038729325.1 Thermoplasmataceae archaeon
ATGCCGTGAGCCGGGATTGAACCAGCGACCTCCAGATCTTCAGTCTGGCGCTCTCCCTACTGAGCTATCACGGCTTGACAGTTTATGGTCTCAGTTTATATAATATTTCACATTGGGAGACAGTGTATATTTCACCAAACACGGAACACTAAAGTTGATTTTAATGGATCATTTTTTCCAAAGATAAAATTTCCAGTGGAACTTTATTCCTGCCAAATTAATCAGCTTTTTCATCACACGGTTTTTCAATGTCGGACAAACCTATCATTATGCAGCGAAACCACCCAAATCCAAGGAAAAACGAATGGGTTGCATGAGTGTGGCTCTTTATTCAGCAATAAACATAGAATAATCGGAAACTTATCATACTGTCACTCCTTCTATACAAGAACGGTTTTGTGCATATGGTTACTTTCAATCCATACAGGAACTAAATTTCGCATTCAAAGGCAAGAAGTATAAATAACATAGTATAGATTATAGCTAGAGATTTACTTGTCAGAGGAAACATTCGGCGATATGTTCCGGAACATAAGAATTGATGATGCCATCAGGATGGGTACTTCATTTCTCATATCTGGATTCACATCTTTTATCTGGATATCGCTTCCGTTTTTCCTCCAGGGGAATCACATACCACTCTTTTATCTCGGGCTGATCTATTCAATAGCAGTTCTTTCTGCGGTTCTTATACGGCTTCCACTGCGCTTTTACAGCGATAGGGCAAGAAGCGATCTTCTTCCCACAATTGGGCTTCTGCTCACAGGCATTTCAATGAGCCTGCTCTTTACAGTAAAGACGATAGGTGGGATTATACTTGCATTTGTAGTTCTTTCTCTTGCTGTGGCAGCCTACAGGTCTTCCAAGAATTCCGGCAGAGCAAAAGGGCTCAGAAACATGGAGCCTATGAGGAACATGTACAGCCAGGACATAGTTCCAAACACAGGAATTTTCATAGTTCTTATTTTCGCTGCACTTTTTGTCGGAGGGAGCGTAGGAGAATTATACGGAATTATGTCCGTAATCGCTTTATTTGCCGGGTTTCTGGTGCTGATATTCCGTATTACCAACGGGACAAGATCAAGCAGTGCACCCTCACCCAGACCAATACGTCAGATGATTCGAACATCATTTGAGCCCATAAAATCTCTGGATATGATCACGAACAGGAAGATCATGATCCCATATATAGCGATACAGTCCCTTCTTTATCTGTCCATTTGCATTGTAGCAGTATTTCTTCCCGCAATGGGCCTGCATGACGGAGTCAACAGACAGGAGGTATTTCTGATATTTGCAGCATTCTCCGTCATAGCATTCTTGCTGGACAGGAGTGCAGCTCTGATACCCATGAAGTTCATCAGGGACACATTCTACATGTTCAGGCCGATATTTCTCATCATACCTCTACTACTTCTGTCACTAATATCTTCAAGTGTGATTTTCATAATTGGGTACTTCACCCTTCTTCTATGGGTATTCTCTGATTCCATGTCATCTGACGTAGTATTCTCCCTGATGCCCGAAGGAGACCGGATACGTGCTCCAATAATAATGGGATTTCTTTCCATACCCATAAGCATAATCGGACCGGCACTGGGTTCGGTATTCTGGCTTGGATCTCCAAGGTTGCTTTATGGGGTTGCGATCCTTCCGGCAGCAATATCGCTGCTTCTTGCCATGATGGCTTTTCAGAACATAAACAGGCATAAAACAGACAATTCCACAAGGTCTGAATGAAATCTGGCAAAAAGTTATAATTTGCCAAAACATCAGAACTTGAAGGTTGTATAGGTTAAATGAACAGGCATCCAGTGTCGGCGCTGAAAATGGTGCGGGTAATGTTCAGAAATGCCTGAAGTAAAACCATTGCTGAGGAGATGTGAGATGATATGATACCTGGAAAGATGAATTCACGGGAAATGAAGAGAATGATGGCACAGATGGGCATAAAATCAACAGATATGCCGGACGTTAAGACTGTAATAATGAAAGGAGCCACAAAAGATTACATGATCAGTGATGCCCAGGTTATGGTCATAGAAGCTCAGGGGCAGAAGACCTTTCAGATAATGGGCAATATGAAAGAAATTCCCAGGACAGAAACTGCCGCACCTTCCGGACCGGTGTTTCCAGAGGATGACATAAAGCTGGTGATGGCCCAGGCGTCCGTTGTGAGGGAAAAGGCCATTGAAGCACTTAAAAAAGCTGACGGAGAGCCGGCAAAAGCCATAATGGATCTGCTCCAGAAATGATTGATATCAGGGAAATATTGCTTCCAAATATTCCGGACGATAATGAGAGAGAAGAGATCAGTGAAATAACCGAAATCCTGATTTCCGGAATAAGGCAAATACTGTCAAGGGACGGCATCGAAGCCACTCCGGTACTTGTGGGTTCCACTGCCAAACACACGAACCTGAAGAATGCCGATATAGACATTTTTATGGTCTTTGACAGGAAATACACGGAGAGGCAGATGGAATCCATCGGTCTCAGAATTGGCCATGAGGTTCTGCCGGATGGCATGGAGAGGTATGCGGAGCATCCATATGTTTCCGGACACATAAAGGGGAGAAAAATCGATATTGTTCCGTGTTTTAAAATTGAAAAAAACACAAAAATAATAAGCTCTGTTGACAGAACTCCCCTGCATACTGAATATGTGTTATCTCATCTCGATGAAAAGAGAAGAAATGATGTTCTTGCCCTGAAGCTCTTCATGAAGTCAATCGGGGTTTACGGTTCAGAGATCAGGGTTCAGGGATTTTCAGGATATGTATGCGAGCTTCTGGTCATTAATTTTGGAAGTTTCCAGAAAGTTCTTGAAAAGTTCTCATCCCAGAAGGGGCGGCTCATAATCCCTGAATCTACCGCACTTGCAGCAAAGTACAATTCACCGGTGATCATAGAGGACCCGACAGATTCATCAAGGAATGCCGCTGCAGCCATCAGCCTGGAAAATTTTTCCATTATGAAAATAGAAAGCAGGTTATTCCTGCACAGCCCATCTCAATCATTTTTTACGAAACCTCAACATGAAAAGCCGCTTCCTTATGTTGAACGTGGCACATGCACAAGGATCATCATTCTTCCAAAACCCGATCTTGTAGATGACGTAATATACAGCCAGGCGCAGAGGGCAAAGAAGATACTTGTTGAGCATATTGTTAACATGGGCTTCCATTACATAGATTCTGACCTCTACGTTGGAGACAGGATTGAAATAATGATCGAGACTGAGGCTGCGCAACTTCCGGCTGTAACAAAACATATAGGTCCACCAGTTGACACCCCAAATTCAATGGCATTCATAATGAAATGGAGGGATGGGAAATCGATCAGAGGTCCATATGTTTGCGATGACCGGATCTGCGTTGATGCTCCATCAGGCGTGAGGGATATTGATACAGCAATTTCCTCAGCACTTTCCGGGTCAAACATCGGTAAAAACCTTGATAAGGTTAAGGGTGAAGCGAGAATCATTGATCCTTCAGGATCAAATAAAGCCTATATGGTCCTGGGCAAATTCTACTCACGAAAAATAAGACTTTAAAAGTTTCAAGTGACGCCGTGAATCTGTACTCTAACGTCCCCCTGAAAATATCTCCATTAAGGTTACATCATCATTCTGGTTTATGGTATCCATTCTGGTGACCGGCACACCGTTCCTCAGGCATACATATCCTTCCTCCCTGAGGTTCAGCCTTCTGAACAGCTCCTCCACGGTGCACTTTTCCTCTATGGCTGTTTCGTATTTTTCTCTACCCACAATCCTTACTGACATACTCGTCCATAGCCCCGGGCAGATTCGAACTGCCGTCTACGGATCCAAAGTCCGGAATGCTTGGCCACTACACCACGGGGCTGTGTCACCATGAGATTTTTGAGGCTAATCTACTTTTTGCCGGAGTAATCCTGTCTCTCATTGTATTTCTGGCAATCCACGCATGCACTGGCGTTAAGAGGTCTCAGGATCATAAATTGAAACCTGAGCTTGGGCAGACTATCTTTCCGCTTTTCTGCCGGTTAAAGATGAAATGCCACTGAGTTCAGGTTCTGAACATGCCGGTGACGGTTTTCTTTACCCTTCTCCAGGTATTGTTGGTATATCGTTCTCCGCCTGACACAAGGCCGCGCTCATGATATCCATACTGTTCCCAGTATCCATCCTCATATTCCGCAATAAGTTCAATTTCTGTAAGCCACTTGGCGCTTTTCCAGCCATACAGATCCGGCATGAATGGCCTTGCCGGAAATCCCTGTTCGATCCTCAGCGCTCTGTCATTCATCCGCAATGCAACAATGGCATCTTCTTTCAGTGCATATTCAATAGGCACAGGTGTACTGTATCCATCTGCGCATCTGAACATAACCCATTTAGCATCCGGGGATGGCTCTGCCTTTGTTATGATGTTCGCAAGGCTTGGACCTGCCCACCTGACGTTCTGTATGCTCCAGGCGGTCACGCAGTTGAAATCGCTTATATATTCCAGCCACGGCATTTTCATGATCTCTTCATGGCTGAGGGAATAAGGTTTCCCTACAAGTCCTGATATCTTAAGATTCCAGTGTTCTGCACTGATTGTGGGTTCTCCAAGTGCAGAGTAGATTATCCAGTTGCTGATGTACCTCTGTCCAGGGTTTTCTACATCAACTTTCTTGAGCTCCATAGGAGTGTGTATTCTTTCCGATTATTAAGACCATGCAAAAAACGTCAAAACATATTTTACTGTTCTATCCATTACTTTACCGGGATGAATATATTATGACCAGTAATCTTCTGGATATCGGCAAGGTTGCCGCAAAGCTAGGGTTAACAGAGAATGACCTCGAAAGATATGGAAACAACATGGCAAAGGTAAGCTTAGAGGTTCTGAAGAGGATCCAGGACAGACCAAGAGGCAAACTCATTCTGGTTACTGCCATGAACCCAACCAAGGAGGGGGAGGGGAAAACAACCACCACAATAGGTCTGGGACAGGCTCTTAATATAATGGGTAAGAAGGTAGCTATTGCAATCAGGGAACCATCTCTGGGACCATGCTTTGGCATAAAGGGTGGCGCTACCGGTGGAGGGAAATCCACAGTGGAGCCAAGCGACAGGATTAATCTCATATTCACTGGCGATTTCCCGGCTGTTTCTGCTGCGCACAACCTGCTCTCAGCCATGATCAACAACCACATTTATCACGGGAACAAAATGAGAATTGACCCCAGAAAAGTTACTTTTCCAAGGACAATAGACATGAATGACAGATCACTCAGGGACATAATTGTGGGTTCAGGTGGCAGTGAATCTGGTGTTCTCATGAAAGACAAATTCGTAATCACTCCGGCCTCTGAAATAATGGCAATACTGGGGCTTTCCAGCAGTTATTCCGATCTGAAGCAGAGACTCTCCAGGATACTTGTGGGGTACAGTTTCGATGGAAAACCTGTCTTTGCCGGTGATATAAAGGCACACGGTGCCATGGCTGCTCTTCTCAGAGATGCACTCAAACCTAACCTTGTGCAGACGGCAGAGGGAGTGCCGGCATTTGTGCATATCGGACCTTTCGGTAACATTGCCCATGGCACATCATCCATAGTTGCAGACAGAATGGCACTGGGCCTTACTGATTACCTTGTAACAGAAGCCGGATTCGGCTCTGAACTGGGGGGTGAAAAGTTTCTGGACATGGTAACAAGGATAGGCAATCTCCCTGTGGATGCAGTAGTCCTGGTGGCAACAATAAGGTCAATCAAACTGAACGCAGGTGTCAGCAACTCCCGGAATGAGGATGTTGCTGCTGTAGAGAAGGGAGTTCAGAATGTACTGAAGCACGTTGAAATTCTCCGTAATTTTGGCATTGATCCTGTTGTGGCAATTAACCGCTTCCCAACTGATACTGAAAAAGAAATTGCAAAGCTTGAAGAAATACTGAAGAAAAATAATGTAATATGGGCTCTGTCCGAGGTATTTGCCAGAGGAGGAGAAGGAGGACTGGATCTCGCCGGCAAGGTTGTAGAGAAATTATCCAAGCCAGTTGGTGGAATCAAACGTACCTATGAGGAATCTGATTCCGTCCGGGATAAAATAATAGCCATTGCAGAGAAAGTTTATGGGGCCTCAGAGGTATTATTCGAGAAGAAGGCAGAGAACGACCTTAAGAATATAGCGAAAATTGGAATGGGAAATGCTTATGTTTGCATGGCAAAGAACCAGTATTCACTGACGGATGATCCTAACATTCTGGGGTGGCCGAAGAACTTTAAAATTCACGTGAAGGCTGTTTCAATTTCATCAGGTGCGGGATTTGTAGTTCCTATGCTGGGCGACATAATGACAATGCCGGGGCTCCCCACGGAACCTGCAGCAATCAACGTTGATCTGGCGGATGACGGCACCATAACAGGGCTGTTCTGAGCATTCCGGTCAGGAATTCCCAAAATCCATTTTTATTATTCAGATTTTTTTGCAAATATAACCGTAAATTTAAAGGAAAGAAAATTAAAATTTGATACTTGTATAAGAATTACTGGATGGTAATTGTACCGGTCATCCATCCAACAGTTGACATTGCCCCTGCCCACCCAGTTGGCCCGGATCCACAGGATGCCTCACACTGCCAGGTATATACGTTCTGGCCACCTGTATGAAAAGAGAATTGTTCCACTGACTGTGGAAGCACAGGTACATTTAGATTCAGACCGGCGACTGTAAAAGTATGAGCAATGTCTGTGTCATTTACACTGGTGGTGGTCCATGCACCCCTGACTGCAATCCCGTTGTTCTGGTACGTTGAATTGATCAGAGTGTTGTTGACAATGGTTACCTGATCATTAACTGTGCCTGTTACACTGGCATATTGTGAAGGTACTGTCGCAGTCCCATTATCATAGTTGATAATTGTAACCTCTATCTGAGAATTGGCAGGTAAAAGAATGTTTCCCGAACTCAGAAGTGATCCATTGTTCAGAACATAATAGGCTGGTTGATCTCCAGCAGTGCTGTTGTAATAGTTGTTCGTTGTGATGACAAGTGTAAGGTGATACACACCATTGCTCTCACCGGCCACTGGTGGTGCATAGTTTGTCATATCCGGGTGACTTACAACCAGACCTATGCCTACACCTGCTACAATGACGACGACCGTTAATACTGAAAACAGAGTCTTATCGCTCATTTCCATATTTATCAATTCTGTTGATAGGTCATCAATACATAAGAATGACAACTCTTATTTGAAGAACAAAGTTTATATACATATTATAACAGGCCTTTCATTGTTTAAAAATAAACATTATGGCATAAAAGTTAACAACACATGATTGGTCATGACATGCTCTGAAATATATTTCGAATCTGTTTCTCACAAAGCCCATAAATATGGAATTTTCTGAAGACTGTTTGATAAAATATTAAACGGAATGCAGACAAATGATGAATAAATGATGAATAAATATATATATGCCCATGCACATTGTATTGCTTAATGGCTGAAGAAGAAGTTATAGCTGAAAAATCAGATCGAAAATTGAGAATGAGTCTCAACACATGGGACCTCTTATTCCTCAGTCTTGGTGGAATAATCGGTTCAGGTTGGCTCTTTGCAGCATATGCCGCTTCTTCAATTGCGGGTCCGGCTGCCATAATTTCATGGATTATTGGAGGTATAATCGTGCTCATCATTGCATTGAATTATGCAGAGTTGGGTGCGATGATACCGCGGTCGGGTGCAATTGTAAGATATGGGCAGTATTCGCACGGGAATCTTGCAGGATATTTCATGGCGTGGGCATATTTCCTTTCGGCCGTGTCTGTTCCGGCAATTGAAGCTGAAGCTGTGGTGGAATACGCAAGCCCTTACATATCGCACCTTTATAACGGTGTCGTTCTGCAACCTCTGGGCATATTGTTTGCAGCACTCCTGATGGTGTTTTTCTTCTTCCTGAACTATTTCGGGATAAGAGTAATGGGAAAAACAAATACCGGAATGACATGGTGGAAACTGATCCTGCCACTGGTAACAATACTTCTTCTCGTATCCGTCAGGTTTGACCTCGCAAACTTCACATCTGTATTCTCAGGAACATTCAAGGGAGTGTCCGTGGTTTCCTCAAGCTCTGGATTTATGCCATATGGCTTCGCCCCAGTAATGTCTGCAGTTGCAACCTCAGGAATCGTGTTCTCTTTCCTGGGTTTCAGGCAGGGACTTGACTATGGTGGGGAATCCAGGACTCCACAGAGATCAATTCCAATTGCCACAATAGGATCAGTTCTTATCGGCATCCTGGTTTATGTGCTTCTGCAGGTTGCTTTCATAGGAGCGATCAACTTCCATTCGCTTGGAATTCCAAACGGTGCGTGGGCACTTCTTCAGGCTAACTCTGCAGGTGCGTACGCAACAAACGCCATAAGTTACCTGAATGGAGCTCCATTTGCCTCCATTGCCTCATCAGTTGGCCTTGTCATGCTAACATACGTCCTTTTTGCGGATGCATATGTTTCCCCAAGTGGAACACTGAATGTGTATCTCGGAACCTCAATGAGGACCCTTTATGGAACCGCTGCTCTTGGCTACCTTCCCAGTTCCATGCTGAAGGTTGACCAGAAGAGGCGCATACCAGTAATGCCTCTGATTGTTTCCCTTATAGTTGGAATCATATTCTTTGCACCTTTCCCAAGCTGGTACAAGCTGGTTGGTTTCATAACCAGTGCAACGGTATTCACATACCTGATTGGAGGACCTGCCCTGAGATCACTCAGAAGAAATGCAAAAGAATTGAAACGTCCTTTCAAGCTTCCCGGTTCATCAATACTTGCTCCTCTGGCTTTCATAGGGGCATCTCTGGTCGTTTACTGGTCTGGTTGGCCTCTGGTGGGTGATCTGGCCATAGCGATATTCATTGGGCTTATCGTGTATGTGATATTCTTTTTGCTCAAACAGAAGAACGATCCAACAAGGCAGAAGATTCATACGTGGGAATTCATAAAGTCAGGCATCTGGGTCCCCATCTACATAGTGGTTCTGTCAGCGGAATCATTTTTAGGTGAAACTGCACTTGGCGGATCAAATTATGTACCCTATCCCTGGGACCTGGTAATGGTCATAATAGTTGCAATTGCATTCTACTTCTGGGCAGAACACAGTGGAATAAGAACGCAGGAAATAGAAGAGATTGTCACACTTGATTCACAGTACCTGACATCAGACGAGGAGCCATTTGGCAGCAAGGGAGGTGCATGAAAATGAATAAGTATGTATCTGGTGCATTGATCTCAATAGTTATTGGGGCTATTGGACTGGGACTGCTGATATATCAGACACTGCACACCACTGGCGTAGGCGTGGATGTGAATAAAATTCCGCCAATCGGCATCCTCTATGCATTTATCTTTGCTGCCGGTGTCATCGCTGCAATAGCACTTATAAGCCTTAACTCAAAATCCTCAACAGTCAGATGATATTCCTATCCTGACTGCATTTTTATATATCACAATTTTTTTAACAATCTTTTCTTTATTTTAAGGCCAGAGTTTTGCCTTATTATTTCAACCTTCTCAGGGGGAACGCCAGGTATAAAACTAAATATTTTCAAACTCAACGAATGAAAAGATAGATAATGGAAAAAGGAAACTCAAACAAATGAAAGAAAGTGATTACGGTGTGATTTTAATGGCTCTTGTGGGGCACACACTTTCGCATGCCATGCAGAATATACATTCACTCTCCCTTACAGGATCGCATTTGTCGGTTCTGTATTTGTTCCATTCAGGAGTACCTTTTTCTATTTTCTTGTCATTGCCTGTCCCCATCTGGCCAGGGTTAAGCTCCCATTCATAGAGAGTAACTGGACATACATCCATGCATGCTCCGTCAGCGATGCAGGTTTCCCAGTCAACTGCAACGTGCGAACCATGAATTCCCAATTTCGTGGGATAAGGTTTACCTGCGGCGTCCATTCTCTGCTTGCCTTCGGCCCTTACATCATGGTCATGATGCTTCCCAGTTACAGGGTAATTAGCATTATCTTCCAAAAAATTCTCATCAATTGGTTTTGGCTTGTAATCTAGTGTTTCCAGTTTGACCAAATGATCACCTAATTCGATATCACCAGATTCCTATATAAATTATCTGGTGAACGCGCTTAGGTTTTTCCGGTTTACGATCATGAATTGCCATGTTCCTGCAAAGGCATCCAATAAGATTAAGATTCGAGTCGTCCAATTATTACCGTATTTCAATTACGATATCTCATATTTTGTCAGGAAATGGAATGAGATTTAAAATCAGAGTTCTATGGCCATTAATTTCTGATAAAAATTTATCTTATGGTGTAATATCCCATGTATGCCTAAAAGCGAGCCTCAGATAATTAATCGAAAAGCTGTGGGGGATTTTGTAAGTTCATTCATAAGGCAGCTTAAATACAAACGCGAGGATTTCAGGACAATTGGAACATTCGGAGGATTTACTTCACTAATAGATCTGGGTAATTTTGCTGTTTCATTGAACAATGATGGTGTAGGTACCAAGACGATCATCGCTGAAGAGGCGCAGAGATTCGACACCATAGGCATAGATTGTATAGCGATGAATGTAAATGATGCCATTACGGCTGGAGCGGAACCCATTGCAATGGTCGATTACATCTCCCTTCGCGAGCCGGATGCAGAAATAGCCAAGAATCTTGGAACAGGCTTCAACGTAGGAGCACAGATGTCAAATATTACAATTGTTGGGGGAGAGACAGCAATTGTACCCGACCTCATAAATCATATAGATATTTCCGGAACATCGCTTGGAATAGCTCAGAAAGCCCAGATAATAAACGGGGAGAAAATTCATGACGGTGATCTTATATTCGCTCTTCAGAGTAGTGGTCTGCATTCCAATGGTTACACCACAGTCAGAAAAATAATCAGGGATAACGAGCTCGGTTTACTGGACAAGTTTCCCGGGGATACAAAGAAGACAGTTGATGTGTTACTGGAACCCACAAGAATATATGTGAGGGAAATTCTGGATATTATGAATATAGTCAACATCAAGGGGATGGCAAATATAACCGGGGGCGGTATAAAGAACATGACAAGAATGAAAGATATGAAATATGTCATATCTGATCCAATAGAACCCCAGAATGTATTCAAACAACTGATGCAAATGGGTCAGCTTTCAAATGAACAGATGTATGAAATATTCAATATGGGCATGGGTTTCATAATAGTTGTAGATCCGGAGAGCAGGATCGACTTCATAAGTACCCTGAGAAACAGAGTGCATTTCAAGGAGATCGGACACGTGGAAAACGGATCGGGAATCGAAATACCGTCTCTTGAATTGAACTATTCCGGCTACTACTAAACTAATTTTATTTAAAGATTTTTGTCTGAATTTGATACAGTTAAGTTAAATTATTGGTTTGAATACGAGGTATTATGAAAATAGTTGCAGTTGTGGACGAAGAGAACTATGTGACACCTCTGGAGTATGGAAATTCCATAATGCTAATAGACGATGAGAGCAAGCAGATTAAGGAATACGAGAACCCAGGTTTCGGCTCTCCTTATGGAGGGAAAGAAAGGTGCATGCAGGGAATCCTTTCACTCAAACCTGACGCAATTGTTGTAAAAGAAGGCGTTCTCTGTCCCGGATCGTATCATATGTCCTTGGGGAAAATGAAGTACATTCCGGTGGAAGAGGAAAAACTTGATGATATAATGAAGAAACTCCCGGACCTCAAGGAAAAGGCAGTTGATGAACTGGCCTTTGAAATGTTCCGTGAGTGAAATTCTCAGAGCTTGTTTTCCAGGTAATATTTTATTATTTTCTTTACCCCTCTTCTAAGTACATCCGACAGGGATGCAGGTGACACATCAATTTGTTTGGCGATTTCGGTGAGGGACATTTTCCTATCTGGATCGAAATAACCCTTTTCATAGGCTTCCCTTATTATCTCTTTTTCTCTGTCTGTGAGAATTTCTGAGCTTTCCAGGTGCGTTTCAAGAATAAGTGGATTCAGGCCAGCTTCCTGCAGGTCCTTCTCAAGGATTTTGAGTTTCACAGGATTCTGAAGGAGAACACGGTAGAGAATCTTATTGCCCTTGAGTGCTTTTGTGCTTATAACTACCAGTTGCGAAGAGGCAAAAAATCTGCAGCTCGAGCAGCTTCGAGATTCCGCCCAGTAACCGTTTTTGCCAACACGTATTACGTTTGTGGAAAGTTTCCTCAGATCTGATCCTACCATGTCAACGTCTGAATCAACAGTGATATGGTGCAATGTAAGATCTTCGCCTATTCTGAGCCTTTCCACCGAGGCCTTTGCCCCAACAGTGTTTACGTAGTTAGTTATGAGGCAGTCGGTTCTGGTTACCTCAATCAATGCCTCTACCGCACCCTTATCCTTCTGGGACACTTCGATCTGTTCCTTATCTCACAACCGATAAAACTGTTTTCATTCATAATGTTGAGCACTGTTAATGACCCGAATCACCAGAACCTGCTCTGTGGGCATACTCATAGAGCGTTGAAGCAACAATATGGGCCACTCTTACCGGTTCCGGCAGGATTCCATCATCTGAAGCCCTCAATATCAGTCGTTTGGCGTCTGCAAGGCTCATTCCAGCATAATTAACCACAACTTCAGATCCGCCAAGCATCGTATAATCCGGACTGATTCTTTTCAGAATATTTTCCTTTTTCAGAGCTTCTTTATCATGCTTCCGAATGGCCATTATCATTGCTGTCAGATCTGGCTTGCCCTTCCTTACTGACATAAAGGGGATACCAGTCACTTCGTAAAATTCGCCCGGGTCAAGGATATTGAATCCAGCAAAGGTGATTCCTTCTGCCATTACAACGGAAGGGCGAATCCTCAACCTTTCAATGAGGCCGGAAACCTTTTCCGAAACGTCGTCCCCATCCACCGTTAATGAATCAGAAACCACTTGCTCAAGCTTTCCATCAAGACGCATCAGCACACCGACGATGGGGCACACTCTATCCATTCCCCTGGAAAAGGGGCCATCGTCTATCCCGAGGATACGCATGTCCTTTGCAAAGTTAATCTGGCTTGATGTCCTTTATCCCACCTGTTGGTCATGTACACCGGGCAATAGAATTTTAATGATCCGATTCTCAGATGCTGGAATCAAGAAGTGGAGGTCAAAAATGACCTTCCCTGGAGAATTTCCATATTTATAGCCTTATTTTAAACGCTCATATATATACAGGGAGCCGGGACAGGGGCATTCACCAAAATGCTTATATCGGGGCTTACTATTCCAAGTCTACGCACTTCAAATGCACCTCTTAAGTTAAATTAAGAGGGAAGGGTTAGAGGCATTAATGCCGATGAAACCAGATTTCCGTTTACAGTAATATGGATTGTGCAACTGCTAAACTGCTTGGGGGATGGTTTGGCTTGGGGGCCGAAGAAGGACGTGCCAAGCTGCGATAAGCCTCGGGGAGGCGCATGGAGCCCTAGATCCGAGGATTTCCGAATAGGACTTCCCGTCGTAAGACACTCCGTAAGGAGAGGGTACCCAGGGAATTGAAACATCTTAGTACCTGGAGGAAAAGAAATCAATCGAGATACCGTTAGTAAAGGCGATCGAAACCGGTATAAGGCAAACCGAATGCCCCATAGTAATATCGGGTATATGTGGAGTTAGGACCTCCTTCAATACCTACTCAATGAATCCTAATCTGAACGAAAGCAGAGCCAGAGAAGGTGATAGCCCTGTTGGAGTAAGTTGAGAGGTTACGAGAGGAGAGTTCCGGAGTATCGTGCGTCGTTTTTCGCGCGAGAATATAGGTGGCACTAACATCTAACCTTAAATACAGCCCAAGTCCGATAGCGAACAAGTACCGTGAGGGAAAACTGAAAAGCAACCCGAAAGGGTAGTGCAAAGAGCCTGAAACCAAGCAGTGATAAACTTACAAGGCACCAAAGGGATGAAGTCGTTAACCACGATGGACCAGTGTTTTGTTGTCCGTGTTGAAGAACGGACCAGGGAGTTTCGACGAATGGCGAGGTTAATCTTTTAAAGAGGAGCCGTAGCGAAAGCGAGTATCCGCACAGCAATGGAGGGATAGCGTAATCTATGCGTCAGTCATTCGTGGAAGACCCGAAGCCGGTCGATCTACGCCTGAGCAGGTTGAAGCCCAGTGAAAACTGGGTGGAGGACCGAACCAGTTCTGATGTGCAAATCGTTTGGATGACTTGGGTGTAGGGGTTAAAGGCCAATCTAGGCCGGCAATAGCGGGTTCCCCCCGATACTACCCGCAGGTAGACTTCGGTGGAGATGCTCGGCGAGGTAGAGCGACCGATTAGCAGGTTAGCAGTCGAAAGACTGCGCCAGCTTATCAAACTCCGAACTTGTCGAGATCGTAGATACCGGGTGCTAGGGTACATGGGATAAGCTCTGTACCCGTGAAGGGAACATCCTAGACGGGGGTTAAGGTCCCTAAAACTGACTAAGTGCAAATTAAAGGGGTTTGTGGCCAAAGACAGTGTGGAGGTTGGCTTAGAAGCAGCCATCCTTTAAAGAGTGCGTAACAGCTCACTCACCGAGGCTACATGCCCCGAAGATGGAAGGGGCTAAAGTCAGTTACCGAGACCTCCGAGCACCGAGAGGTGATCTGGTAGGGGGGCGTGCCGCATGGACGGAAGCTTCTTCGAGAGGAGGAGTGGACCGTGTGGTATCGTGGATCCTGGTAAAAGTAGCAGAATAGAATTGTGAGAATCAATTCCGCCGAAAGGGCTAAGGGTTCCTTGGCAATGTTCGTCAGCCGAGGGTTAGTCGATCCTAAGGTGGTCCCTAACAGGAAACCATCGAAAGGGAAGCTGGTTAATATTCCAGCACCTCGAGCGTTTTGCCATATAATTGGACTTTGGGATATTGGAAGTACGGGTGACAACGTATTTGCAAGTATAATCTGGTGGAGAATCGTAATGATGAGAAGCCGGAGAAAGCTTGTGAGTCTCCCTATGGGGATTTCTTAGATTTCTGGAGTCTGTGAAAGAGTTGTATGGGTCAAGTTCGAGTTCGTACCAAGAACCGACACAGGTGCCCCTGGATGAGAAGTCCAAGGCGTTTGGGAATAATGGACGCGAGGGAACTCGGCCAAATAGCTCCGTATCTTAGGTAGAAGGAGTGCCTATTCCGAGAGGGAATAGGTCGCAGTGGCAAGGGGACCCCGACTGTTTACCAAAAACACAGATCGCTGCTAGTTCGTAAGGATGTGTATAGCGGTTGAAACCTGCCCAGTGTCGGTACCTGAAAATCCCGTACAAGGGAAAGAAGGGCCGATAAACGGCGGGGGTAACTATGACCCTCTTAAGGTAGCGTAATACCTAGCCGCTTAATTGGCGGCTTGCATGAAGGTTCAACGTGAGTCCCACTGTCCCCGCGTTCAGCCCCGTGAAATTGATGCACTGGTGCACAATCCAGTCTCTCCCACGTGAAAGCGAAGTCCCCGTGGAGCTTTACTGCAGCCTGTAGCTGTAATACGGTGCTTAATGCGTAGAGTAGGAAGGAGCTGTCGATGCCTGGGTTCTGGCTCAGGTGGAAGCAACGATGAAACACTTCCCTTTGAGTACTGAATTACTAACCTCGCAAGAGGGACAACTATTGGTGGGCAGTTTGGGTGGGGCGCCACGCCCCCGAGAATTTAACAGGGGCCCCCAAAGGTTAGCTCAGGAGGGTCAGTAATCCTCCGTAGAGTGTAAGGGCAAAAGCTAGCTTGACTGAGTTCCGGACAATAAGGAACGCAGATGCGAAAGCAGGGCCTAACGAACCACCCTGTCCCCCTTTAGTGGGGGCGGGTGATAAGAGAGAAGTTACCCCAGGGATAACTGAGTTGTCCTCGGCAAGAGTTCATATCGACCCGAGGGTTTGCTACTTCGATGTCGTCTGTTCCTATCCTGGTGCTGAACAAGGTGCCAAGGGTGGGGCTGTTCGCCCATTAAAAGG
>JAVYSG010000030.1:0-1248 GCA_038729325.1 Thermoplasmataceae archaeon
CATTGGCCTGTGTTCGATAGGAAGGAACTTAAGTTTTTTAAAGCATTTTAAATCCATGCGGGTTCAAAAACAGTATAGGCCAGGAGGGCGCTTATGGAAAAAGCGAAAATTGTGGTAATTGGGGCAGGTGTTGTTGGACTCGCTATTGCTGCCAAGCTTTCAGAACGTAACGAAGGGGTCCTGGTTCTGGAAAAAAACAAGAAATATGGTCTGGAGACAAGCAGCCACAACAGTGGTGTTATACACTCAGGAATTCATTATCCTGAGGGTTCATTGAAAGCAATGCTCTGTGTGAAGGGCAACTCCATGATATATGAAATCTGCAGGAAATACAAAATACCCTATAAGCGCCCCGGCAAGTTAACCGTTGCAACAGGGGATGCCGAGATCAGGGAACTTGAGAACTTGCTGAAAATGGGGATGGAGAACGGCGTGAAGGGAATGAAGATGCTGGATGGCAATGAGGTAAAAAAGATGGAACCAAATATACGGGTGGAAAGAGCTCTTTATACTCCGTCCACCGGTATACTGGAACCAGATGATCTTATGCAGTTTTTCCTCGGGAGAATAATTGAAAACGGGGCATTGGTTTCATATGAAACAGAGGTTACCGCTCTGAGAAATACCGGTTCAGACTATGAAATTTCCGGGGTGAGCGCAAACACTAATTTCGCTATTAGGGCTGAAACTGTGGTAAACTGTGCTGGTCTGAATGCTGACAGGATAGCTTCCATGGCTGGCCTCGATGTGGATAGACTGGGATACAGGCAGCATTATTACAAGGGAGACTACTTCAGGATAACAGGCAGTGCTCCTGTTAATATGCTGGTCTACCCTGTTCCAAAGGGGGCAGGTCTGGGAATACACCTTACACCAGATATGTCAGGCTCTGTCAAAATGGGGCCAAATGCCTACCCGGTTAACAGAATAGATTACCGGGTAGAATCGAACGAGGACGAATTCCGCAATGATGTGCAGAGATATCTGCCGTCCATTTCAAATAAAGTCATACAGCCAGATTCGTCAGGTATAAGGCCAAAACTCAGTGCTCATAAGGATATATTTGCAGATTTTGTCATCAGGCATGAGGCCGATCGCAATCTATTCGGCTTCATAAATCTCATCGGAATTGAGTCACCCGGCCTCACTTCTTCTCCGGCAATTGCAGAATATGTTTCAGAAATATACGAAGATCAAATCAGAATTTAGAGAACTGTAGAAATCTGTAAATGGCTTATTTCCTCTAAA
>JAVYSG010000030.1:1348-4943 GCA_038729325.1 Thermoplasmataceae archaeon
GTCTATATTTATTCTAATATATATCATGGCTTAGTCATAACGGCGTAGAAAGACATTATATTCCGGATACTATATGGCTACTGTGGACGACAAGGATTGGGCAATTCTTGAGTTGCTGAAATCCGATTCCCGGATGTCAAATTCGGAAATTGCCCGTAAGCTCAACGTGTCCGAAGGCACAATACGGAAAAGGATTGAGAAACTCCTTAAGGAAGGTGTAATCAGGAAATTTACTGTAGTGCTGAGAAGCGAAGGCGTTGAGGGACTTGTGCTCATAAGGACAGAGCCCAAAAAATCCATGGAAATCTACAATACCCTGTCGAAGAAATTTGATGAAATTTTTGAATTTTCAGGAAGATTTGATCTGGTAATCAGGACCTACTGTAAAACCCTGGATGAACTCAACAGGCTCGTTGACGGGGTCAGGTCTATGGACGGTGTTAAAAGTACAGACACTCTTGTGAGGCTTCACTGAAATCTGTGATCCTGTCTTCGATATAATTATATATTCAGGTCTAATCAGAACAAGGAGGCAACATCATGGCAGAAGAGAATATCATTTTTGTCGGGAAAAAACCAACCATGAACTATGTTCTTGCCGTTGTAACTCAGTTTAACAACAACATCGACCATATAACCATCAAGGCAAGAGGCAAGGCGATCAGCAAAGCAGTTGACATTGCAGAGATAACAAGGCACAAATTTATACAGGATGCAAAATACGGGAATATCAAGGTGGAAACTGAGGTCCTCCAGGGAGAAAGGGGAGAATCAAACGTTTCATCCATTGAAATAACCCTCACAAGATAGATGCCGCATTTTGATTTACCCTTTCAATTGCGGCTGTTTCGTGTATTAGTAGAAATATCAAAAAATCCTTAACAACCATTAAATTTTGAGTTGGCATAAAGGACAAGCTTAGTGGGCATATGAAGAACTTCATTGACTGGGAAATTGGGCTTCATGGGAAAGTAGACGAGGTTAATCTCAGGCTTCTCAAGATCATTCAAACCGATCAGAAAAACCTGTACGAGATGGCAAAGTATACCATTGAAGCCGGAGGGAAGAGATTCCGCCCGTTATTGACAATTCTCGCATATGAAGTATCCTCTGACAACCCGTATTCTGAAATCCTGGACCTGGCAGCCGGTTACGAGCTGATTCATACAGCCAGCCTGATTCATGACGATATAATTGACGATTCATCCACCAGAAGGGGACGGCCAACACTGAATAATGTGTATGGATTGAATCATGCCATAGTTGTCGGAGATTACCTGTTTGCAAAAGCTTATGAAATGGGCTCAAGGTACGGCCCTGTGGTTTCCAAGATAATGGCTGATGCTTCAAGCAGACTGGCTGAAGGTCAGACCCTTGAAGCAATCAACCTTGGCAACATGGAACTCACTGAAGAGACCTATCTTGAGATTATAAGCAACAAAACAGCACATTTCTTTGAAGCCTGTGCCATGGGAGCCACAACCGCAGCAAAAGCTTTACCTGAGGTTTCAAGGAATCTCCAGGAGTTTGCATTCAACCTGGGCATGGCATTTCAGGTAACTGACGATATTCTTGATATAGTGGGGGATTCCTCAAAACTTGGTAAGCCGGTCTTTGCAGATGTGAAGCACAATGCCATAACAATACCCATAATCTACACTCTCAAAAAAGCAGGAAAAACCACAAAGGATGAGATTCTGACTGCATTAAAGGTTGGAGACGATCCTTCCGTTGACGACCGTTTCAAGGACCTCATGGTCAAGACTGGAGCAATAGACTACTCATTCTCAATAGCAAAGGCATACTCGCAGAAAGCCCTGAAGGCGCTGCATATGTCAGAGCGCTCCCCTGATCTTGACCTGCTTATGGAACTTGCGATGATTGTTGTTGAAAGGATTGAGGAACTGAGCTGAAATATAGCTCGGAGAAATCCTCCACTGCGCGTCCGGTTGCGTGAATGACGTTTTTTTGCCTTTGCAATGTGGACAGCAAAAAATATTCAGGACTTTTCCATTATCATCTATGCCAGAAAATGATTTTGACGCCTTCCGTAAGGATACGCTGAAGAGCGTTGCTATAGAAGAAACAAACTCGGGGATTTTTGCAGGCAAATGGTACCCGAAGGCTGGGGAGAGCAGATATGATTCCGTCAGCCCTGTTGACGGAAAACACAATGCCACTGTATTCCTTGCAACAAAAGAGCAGTACGATGAGGTAGTGAGGTATTCTCAGAAAACATTTAGTGAATGGAGCCTGATTCCAGCGCCAAGACGTGGAGAGATCATAAAGGCAATTGGCGATGAACTGGCATTAAAGAAAAAAGATCTTGGAGCACTGGTTACTCTTGAGGCCGGTAAGACAACCAGCGAAGGCGAGGGCGAGATACAGGAAATGATTGATGTTGCATATTTTGCGGCAGGGCTATCCAGACAGCTTTATGGGCTCACAATGGCCAGTGAAAGGCCCGATCACAGGCTTTATGAACAGTGGCTGCCACTGGGGCCTATTGCAGTAATTAGTGCATTCAATTTCCCGTCTTCTGTATGGTCATGGAACGCCATGGTCGCTGCAGTTTGTGGTGACACAGTTGTATGGAAGCCATCCACAAAGGCATCCCTTGCGGCAGTTGGTGTTATGAAGGTTATCTCAGGCGTTCTGGAAAGAGAGGGCGCTCCACAGATATTTTCACTGGTGTCAAGCAGAGGCTCAGAGGGTGGAGAGTGGATATCAAGGGACCCAAGGCTTAAGCTTGTATCTTTCACCGGTTCGACAAAAACAGGAAGGACAATTTATGAAAATGTTGCAGCGAGGCTAGGACGCACAATACTTGAACTTGGCGGTAACAACTGTTCAATAGTTTCTGACAGGGCTGATATGAAACTTGCACTGAAGGGTGTTGCATTTGGTGCACTGGCCACGGCAGGACAGCGCTGTACAAGTACACGCCGTGTGGTTGTCCAGGAGAAGATATATGATGAATTCCTGGCAAAACTCAAGGATATATACGCCAGCGTGAAGATAGGAAATCCAAGAAGCAACGGTGTACTCGTGGGCCCGCTGATAGACGATGGTGCAATTTCCACATATGAAAAAGCAATTGCCGAAGCAGTGAAAGAAGGCGGAAAGCTGGTCATCGGAGGAAAAAGGATCAGTGTTCCCGGCCTTGAAAAAGGTTTCTATGTGAATCCTGCAATAATCGAAGCAACCCCTGGAATGGAAATTACCAGGCAGGAAACATTTGGACCGCTGCTTTATATATTTAAATACAGGAAAATTGAAGAGGCACTCGAGATTCACAATGCAGTTCCTCAGGGGCTTTCATCTGCAATATTTACCACTGATATGCGGGAAGAGGAATACTTCCTTTCATCTCGTGGGTCTGACTGCGGGCTTGCCAATGTTAACACAAGTACAGCAGGGGCAGAAATTGGCGGCGCATTCGGAGGCGAGAAAGAGACTGGAAGTGGCAGGGAAAGCGGAAGTGATTCCTGGAAACTGTACATGAGGAGGCAGACTGTTACAATAAACTACGGCCGCGATCTCCCGTTGGCTCAGGGCGTAAAGTTCGACGTGTGAGTGCCGAACAGAAGTTATA
>JAVYSG010000030.1:5043-14244 GCA_038729325.1 Thermoplasmataceae archaeon
AGGGAAAGCGGAAGTGATTCCTGGAAACTGTACATGAGGAGGCAGACTGTTACAATAAACTACGGCCGCGATCTCCCGTTGGCTCAGGGCGTAAAGTTCGACGTGTGAGTGCCGAACAGAAGTTATAATTACCAGATTACCTGCAGTCATTTTTTAATAATTAATTATTATCAACCATCACAATCTCATGAACATACAATTGAAGGCTCTCACAAATATGTTTAACGGCAGTATTTCGAGGATGGCTGACACGGCAGGCAGTTCACACTGCATGCCTTATTTTTTCCACTGCAATGATGTTACTTCTTATGGAATTCAGATTCTGCATCTTGCTGAAGTCCCATCAGTATGGGATGCCGCTGACGGAGTTTGTAGTTCAGAGAGAACCTCTGTTGAAGTAGCGCACAGGCATTTCCCACACATCTATCAGGCAGGGGGTGTGGTGTCATCTCGGGAAACTCTGGAAAGAGTATCTCCCCCTCATCTGGCATCTCAGATTTCTGGACTTCAGGAAAATCAGAATTGTGGAATCAATCCTGAATCATCCCTGTTCCCGAACCCAGAAACTGCAGTAGGACATGGAATTCCAGGACGGGACAGACTGATTTCGAGCAATAAAATGGAGTGTATCTAAATGGTTAGACTGAAAGGATTTGTGCATGGAATTTATCCAAAAAGCGAGAAACTGCGTGTCAGAATTGGGCGCTGGGAGAGAGGTTCATTATCTTCTGGTGATCTAAACGACCTCATTGCGGAAGAGACTGCAATCTATGAAGATCTTTTTGAGGGGCGTGTTCTTCACACAGATCCGCTATTCAACTGGTATGACATATTCAGGCCCATTGTTCTCATTTCTGGTGGCATGGATCTTGGGCCACTGACAAGATTTGAGGAAACCAACACCTTCTACAGGATACCGCAGTTGCACGGAATGCCTGTTCTCAGGATTCCACCTGATGTTTTCCACGATCTTCCGGAGAATCCGCCGCTTCCACTGTATCACTCAGGCAAAGATCAGGCTTTGTTTCTCCCCGGCCCTGAAACTTTCTTCAGATTTTCAAAGAATATGGGAAATGTTGAAAGAAAGAGCTTTCTTGAAGCCACGTGCCGGATTTATTCCGGGATAGTGTCAAAACTGAATCCAGCCAAAACCTTCATAATGGAGAGGGTGAAAATCGATGGAATTGTCCTGGAGGCCATTTCAGGCATAACGGACCCTGACAGAGTTGTATTATTCACCAGTGGGCATCTGGATCCTAACCTGTTTGATAAAAAGCAGAAGAGGCTTCATTCAATAATCGTTGATCCAACCGGAACAAATGTGAAGCTTGCCAGGGATCATTCTTCCGTTCCCGGCATCAAGCTGGTGGATGCGCATAACACCAGAATGGAATCGGCAGATGAGATCAGGGCGAAGGCCGAAGAAATGTCAAAGGAAATGAACATTGATGAAATGCTCGTAACAAATTCAGATTACCTGGATTTTCTTCCGAGAAAAATTGCAGACCAGAAGGCAAAGCTTCTGGCAGGGCTGGGTGAGTGATATGGCGGACAGAAATTTGATTTTACAGGAGATTGGGAGCTTCAGGAAACCCGAATACCTGAGCAAGAACTTCCATCAGCTGGAAGGAACGGATGAGTTTAGAAAGCTTGCCGGTAAGGCGACTCTTGAGACCATGGATCTCTTCAGGAAATCCGGGCTTGAGAACCTTGGAGTAGGCGGGGAGATGTTCCGTTGGGAGATGTATGAGGCTCTTGCAAATAATATCGGAAATCTTGAGTTTTATGGCATGGTCAGGTCATTTGACAACAGGTACTACAGGAAAGGCAGCGTTACCGGTCCAGTGATCCGGAAACACCCATTCCACAGGGATGAGCTGGAATTTCTCCTTGCAAACACACATGACACGCTCAAAATACCAATAACAGGACCATACACCATGATGGACTGGTCGTTCAACGAATATTACAGGGACAGGAGAGAACTGGCAAATGCATACGCTGACGCAATAAATACTGAACTCAGAGAGCTCAAGGAAATCTGGGATCATCACAGAAAAGGTGAGATTTTCGAGGTGCAGATTGATGAGCCGGCAGCCACAACACATCCGTCAGAGATGGATATAGTTGTTGAATCAGTAAACAGGTCATTTGAGGGGATATCCGGCATAGAGCCGTCAATCCATGTCTGCTACAGTGTAGATTACGCGTATCTCTACAACACAATGGCCGATCTGAAGGTGCACGGACTGAATCTGGAGTTCGCCAACAGGGACCCTCTGACAGGCGGTAAGGGTCTTGACCACCGTCCCGGATATGCTGACCTTAAGGAATATGCAGCCATCAACGATACCCTGTCACGGAAGAAATTCATGGGTCTTGGGGTTACGGATGTGCACATCGATGATATTGAGAGCGTGGACCTGATAAAGGATCGCATCGAAACAGCACTCAAAATTATCGAGGACCCGTCACTGGTCAGGATCAATCCGGATTGCGGGCTCCGCACAAGATCCAGAGAGATAGGCTTTGAAAAACTGCAGAATATGGCTGTTGCCACGGCTGCCGTCAGGAAGGAACTCTGATAAAACCTGACACGCATTTTTCTGGAAATCCTGCCCATGCTCCCTAAATAATTTTCCTCATTATATGTAAGGGCACATCTTATTATACGGACGTGCAAACATATTATTGATCAATATGCTGGAAGTCAGGTTTCACGGAAGAGGAGGACAGGGTGCGGTAACGGCTTCGAAGATGCTTGCTCTGGCATCCTTCCTGTCCGGTGAATATGTAATATCTTTTCCATTTTTCGGGACGGAGCGAAGGGGAGCGCCCGTGACAGCCTTCACGCGAATTGACACCACACCAATTCTCCTGAAGACGCAGGTGTACAATCCTGATGTTGTGGTGGTTCTTGACAGCAAGGTCATGGAGACAGTGGATGTTACCGCAGGGATGAAGCCCAATTCATCACTCATACTTAATTCACCTGAATCTCCAGATGATATCGGTCTCAAATTTAAGGTTGCAACAGTAGATGCGACGAGGATTGCCATTGATCTTGGGCTCGGGAACATGACAAACCCAATAATCAACACGGCCATGCTGGGAGCTTTCTCAAGGAGTACGGGGTTAGTTGACATGGCACAGGTTCGCGAGGCAATATCAGAAATGTCACCTTCCAAGGCAGATATGAATGTCAGTGCAGCCGAGAAGGCATACAGCTCTGTAAGGATGGGGTGGTGAATTTGGTGCTTGTTCCACTGGCAGAAACCAGTTCAAGGGCAAATCATACCGGCCTCCTGAGGACGCTTAAGCCTGTAATTGACTATTCAAGCTGCATAAGGTGTGAGATATGCTGGAAATTCTGCCCGGATAATGCCATAAATCTTGAAGCTGGGAGTTCGGCTCCTGCACCAAACCAGAGAGTCGCCTTGTTCAGCACCCCGGTTATAGACTACGATTATTGCAAGGGATGTGGAATATGCGCAAATGAGTGCCCGGAAAAATGCATAGAAATGAAATTTGAGGGGGAGGAGTGATTCACATGAGAGAGATAGGATCAAAAGCATCAATAATGACCGGAAATGAAGCCGTTGCTGAAGGCGTTCGCCTGTCCAGAGTCGGTTTCATCTCTGCATATCCCATAACTCCGCAGACCACAATTGTGGAAAAGCTGGCGGAAATGGTGGCAAACAGGGAGATCAGCGCAAGGTATGTCGAGGTGGAAAGCGAGCACAGCGCAATGGCAGCTGTATTTGCAAGTGAAATTGCGGGCGTAAGGTCTTACACTGCAACGAGTTCACAGGGACTTCTCTATATGCATGAAATGCTGCACTGGGTAGCGGGGCAGCGCCTTCCAATTGTGATGAGCGTTGTGAACAGGGCCATAGGCCCTCCCTGGAATATATGGTCTGATCAGTCCGATAGCATGAACCAGAAGGACACCGGATGGATTCAGGTATACAGTGAATCCAATCAGGAGGCTATGGACACCCTCATCATGGGATACCGTATTGCAGAGGATTCAGGAGTGATGCTCCCATTCATGAGCATGGAGGACGCTTTTATCCTCTCACACACATCGGAGCAGGTTATGATACCTGACCAGGAGCTTGTTGACGAATTTCTTCCAGAACTACACCTGGATTTCAGGGTTGATTCAGATCATCCCATGGGTTACGGTTCATATTCAACACCAGATGGTCCGTTCATGGAACTGAAGAAGGACATGATGGAAAGCATGTGGAAATCAGCTGACACTATCAGAAAGGTTACACGCGAATTTTCTGAGATTTTCGGCCGTGACTATGGCGGGCTAATCGAAGAATACATGACAGATGGGGCGGAATACATACTTGTAGCGACAGGAACTGTGGCATCCACAGCAAAATACGTTGCAGGGAAGATGAGGGAAAAGGGCATGAAAGTTGGAATAATCAGGATAAGGTACTTCAGGCCATTTCCTGCAGAGGATATTGTCCGCGCAGTAAGAGCTGCCTCACACCTTGGCGTAATTGACAGATCGGTGTCATTCGGCTCAGGCGGAACTGTGTTTAATGAGGTCAGGGCAGCACTGTACGGTAGATCAGACGTGCCTGTAACAGGATTCATTGCGGGCATCGGTGGACGTGATGTCAGGGAAGAGGACATTGAAGGGATGATTAATACGATGGCAGCGAACAAGGAAGGAAATGTATTCATAAACGTGCGGGGTGATCAGTGATGCCCACCTCAATTCCGGAACAGGAACTGATGGAGCCCGGTCATACAGCCTGCCAGGGATGCGGAGCAACACTGGCAATGAGGTATGTCCTGAAAGCTCTTGGGAACAGGACAGTGGTCTCGGTACCTGCTTCGTGCTGGGCAGTTATTCCGGGTGCCATGCCCAACAGAACTCTGGACATTCCCATGGTTTACACGCCATTTGCGGCCACCGGCGCTTCCATCAGCGGACTGAGAGAGGCACTGGATATAAGGGGTGACAGTGATTACAACGTTGTCGGTTTTGCTGGTGACGGAGGGACTGCTGACATAGGCCTTCAATCGCTGTCAGGGGCCATGGAACGGGGACATAACGTATTCTACATAATGTACGACAATGAGGGTTATATGAACACAGGTGTACAGAGGTCAGGAAGTACACCTTACGGAGCTGAAACAACAACAACTCCCGTTGGGCTGGAAAGAAATTTCAAGAAGCAGCAGAAGAAAGTTGTGGCTGATATAATGATGGCACAGGGTGTTCCATATGTGGCAACCGCGACCATTGCATATCCTGAAGACCTGATACGAAAAGTGCAGAATGCCAGAAAAATAACCGGGCCCAAGTTCATTCAGATACTGGCACCATGTCCCACGGGCTGGTACTATCCGCCGGAGAAGACAATTGAAGTGTCCAGGATGGCAGTTCAATCAAGAATGTTCCCTTTGTATGAGTATTCAGAAGGCACCTTCAGGCTAACTAAGCCGAGCAGGCCGGTGACCGTTAAGGAATACATTCAGTCCCAGAAGAGGTTCTCGCACATGAATGATGATGAAATCAGTATTCTTCAGGAAGAAGTAGACAGAAGATGGGAAAACCTGCTTGAAAAAGAAACTCATTAGGGGTATTCTGGCTTCTTTTTCCATCTCTTTCTTAAATATGCACCCATGAACGCCAGATAGATGGCTATTCCTCCCACAATGACTATATTCATTCCAAGATATACGGCATTTGAGTATGTTATCTTCACCACAGACGACTGGTATACCTCTCCATCTGAGAGCCTGAGCACCACTGTGGCGTAATAGGTGTGCCCAGGATATATGCCGGAGATCACGGTGGAGCTGCTTGATTGAGATGTGAAGGTAAAAACCCTTGGATTGAAGAAGCCCGAATTCTGGGAAACATATAACTGGTATTCTGCAAAATTACTGCCTCCGTAGCCAGACCATGTAACAATCCCAAGGAAGAAGAACAGCGGGAAATACCTTGTAATTGATATCAGGGGCATGGAGCTTATGTTTATGCCCAGAGGTTTCATGGAAAAGTTGAGTTCAAGTGGGGTAAATTTCAACAAGAGTTGCTTGTACTGGGATTCATAAAGATCTGCAGATGACGATATGTTAAGCGTGCCTGCTTCTTCATAAAGCCTGTAATGGCCTGTTGAATTTGTGTATGCATATGACCGATTGGACACAGATATGTTTGCACCAGCCACAGGGAAAGAATAAACGGAGTCAGTCACAGTACCATGTATTAAAACCATGCTGCTGGACTCTGGTTTAAGTGAGATCTGGTTACTGTATGAGGTCCCGGGCATTATTTCCGTTGACAGGTCCATCTGTTCAAAGCCAGGAGCAGTGATATTGATCCAGACAAGGCCGGGCATGGTGCTTCTGTAGAATGTTCCGCGATCAAACTTCGCAGTTAAATTCTGTATCTTCACTGAAGCATTGCCCTGGAATACAAATACAGAAACATTTACAGGGAGTGCTGAAAGCTGCACTGTGAGGTTTCCGGATGATCTGTTTGTCAGGGAGACAGGATAGTATCCCAGGGATGAGACACTGAAACTGTTTTCGCCTGAAATAACAGGTATGGAAGAAGTATTCCGGATCTCATATCCGGAAAAATAATCCACAACCAGCGATGAAGGCGGATTCTGGTCACCGGAAATATGAGAATGTACACTGATGTTCTGAATCACGACATCTGGTATGTAGGCTGTTCGGCTCTCATTTAATCTGCTCCTGCCAACCAGTTCAGAAGCGGTAATATTGAAATATCCTGCATGAGGAAATGTATACTTATTGCCCGTTATTGGGGTTCCATTTACCTCCCATGCCACAGAACCTGTGTAACTTGATAGGTAAAACGAACCCTGTACCGGTGAGCTCAGGTTAAGTGTATACGATATCAGAGGCGCCGAGGGGGCAACTGATGTGTAAGCTGGGTTGCCTTTTATGTACTGAGAAAAATCAATCACTGTTCCATTTATTGTGGCATTCAGCGATGAATATCCGGAAATACCGGTCCCAGAAAATTTCTGAAAGGACATTCCTGTGGAGTTCAGTTCAGTGCCGTTATAAACGCCGGTGAGGTTTCTGAAAGTGAAATTACCCATATTTGTAAGATTATCGTAGGAATCAATACTCATCCCTCCAGCCATGGGAGTTGAATTGCCGGAAAAAGTGAGAAATACAGGCACATTAACAGGGGTTTCATCATTACCATCAGATGCTGCATAAATCCGTCCTCCATTGTATGTGAGGGACAGATTTGTGATGTATTGAAGCAGTCCATGTGAGCCTGAAATCAGGGCGCCGGGAATTTCCTTTACATAGCCGTCCTGACTGATCCTCAGCAAATAATATGCTCCTCCTGATGAAACGTTTATGCCGAATTCAATATAATTATGGGGACTGTTATACAATCCTACATAATAGAAGACTGTGCCGTTTGACTTCAGGCCGGTGGTGTTTACTGAAAGATTCAGGTCTGAATATACTGTGCTGGCATAAGTGGCATTGCCCTGGAGCAGCACCTGACCTCCAAATCCGGCAGTTATTTTTTCGGTGGCGTTTACCAGGCCGGATACACTGGGAGTACCCAGCCCTGTCACAGGATTCCATCCTGGTCCTGCACTGTATGCTCCGTTGCTTCCGGTCTTTATCTGTTCAAATGAGGAATTGTATAGGGGAGTCCTCGAAATCTGGTATAGAAGCGGATTCAGAAATCCAAGGTGCCTGTGGGTAGCCTGATCCATTATTGCTGTCGCGGCTGCCCAGATAGGGGTGGCAATGCTGGTGCCGCCAGCCTCGTACTGTTTTCCTCTGACCACAACGATCATTCCGGTATACTGGTTGGCATCCAGCGAGACATCAGGCACTCCCCTTGAAGTGCTGTTGAAGCCGGGTGCAGACTGCCAGTAGGGTGTGGAAAAGAATCTGCTGTAGCCGCCTCCACTTCCGAAGCTCTGCCCTTCATACATTCCACCCCAGGCAGTCTGGGAGTATTTTCCGTCAAAAAGAATCAGTGAAGTACCGCCAACGGCAGTAACATATGGATCTGAGGATGGGAAATTGACAGTGGGTATTTCAGTTCCGTTCGGAGCATAATAGTATGATCCGGTGTCTCCTGAGGCTGCAACAACGGTAATACCCTTCAGGTAGGCTTCCCTGTAAATCTGTGAGTACACATCGACCTCACTCTGCGGCAGCAGTACCTCCTGATTGCCCCAGCTCAGAGAAACAATATTTGCGGAACTGCTGTTTACCATATCGCTCACCGCCCACTGAAGAATGCTGGTAATGGCCGATGGAACAATGTAAAGGAGTATGTTTGCCTTTGGGGCCATTGCGTGCGCCCATTCAACGTCAGTGGCAGTTTCCAGTGCCCACGTGGCATTGTATGTTCCATTCCCTGGCCTTCCTTCAGGATATGCAATGCTGAGATTGGCCGGAGGAAGACCATTTAATTCATCAAACGCCTTGAGGTCATATGCGAGATTCGGATCACCGTATGCATCCACTATCCCTATTGTTATACCTGTGCCAGTATATCCGGACTGGTATTCCCAGGTGAAGTTGTACGCGCTTGCAATCTGGGATGGAACAAAAGCATAAGGTATCACCAGATCGGGTGCAGTCTCGTAACCTATAATGTAGGGGATGGAGGTTACTGTGCCGTTAATCATGGCATACTGAATGCCATATTCCGTACCTGCGCTCTTCAGGATATCTGAAACATAAGGCATCTGCGATACACTGGGATATATGTTTAGGAGACCTCCTGCACGGTTAAAATTTACTCCGAGCCTTTCAAGTTCAGAAGCGATTATGCTGGAATATATACCGGGTGCATAAGCTGTATAATACCGGGTGTCACCAGTCTGGCTCTCAATGCCCGTGTGAAGTAATGCATCAGCCTGCGATCGTACATGTGGGGAATCAGGCTGCCAGACTGGAATAAATGCTGCAACAGGTGCAGCCATCAGCAGCACTGCCAGTAGTGCGTAGAACTTGTTCGCAGGCATCTTTCTTCTCTCAATGGTAAATCATATTAATATATCATGTCATGGGCTGGCGTTGCCAGAAACAGACCCATCAGAAAATGTGCTGCGTGAATATTTTCGTGACTATTACAGAAACTGGAATGCCGATCTTATCGACATAGTATCTGCACGGGAGATCGGCTTCATCCCTTTTTTCGGC
>JAVYSG010000030.1:14344-15636 GCA_038729325.1 Thermoplasmataceae archaeon
GTTGCCAGAAACAGACCCATCAGAAAATGTGCTGCGTGAATATTTTCGTGACTATTACAGAAACTGGAATGCCGATCTTATCGACATAGTATCTGCACGGGAGATCGGCTTCATCCCTTTTTTCGGCACAATGGTAAGACACAGGGCAGTACTGAACCTCAGTGCCCTTACGGACATGATGAAACGCATAGTTCCTCGCCACACCTATTACTCTACTGCATATTACAGGAAGCCTGAGGAAAAAGTAATGAAGGATAAGGAATGGCTGGGTGCCGAGCTCATATTTGATCTGGACGCCGACCATATTCCGGGTGCGGAAAAGATGAGTTACATGGAAATTCTGTCCGAGGTGAAGAAGCACACGCGTCGCCTTATTTTCAGGTTCCTGATGGATGATCTGGGATTTCAGGAAAAGGACCTAAAGATTTTCTTTTCCGGGGGAAGAGGGTATCATGTACATGTGGTTGAGGATTCTATTTACCCTCTTGGTTCCGATTCCCGCCGGGAGATCGCGAATTATATACGGGGCGAGGGTTTCAGTACATACGACATACGCAGATCGATGCAGGAAGCATCAGCAGTAATGGGAGGTTGGAAATCAGATGTGGACAGGCTCTTTGTTGAATTTTTGGCCGGCGTCGCCGATGAATCCGACAGCCAGTTGCTGTCCGGCGTTCTTGGAAACAGGAGAACTGCTGAGGCATACATCAGAAATCTTTCCAAACAGATCAACTCAGGTAAATCTCTGAAGAAGCGTGATCTGTTTCTGAAACCGGGAAGCGAGAAGTACAGGCATATGGATGCAAACGATGAGAAGATACTCACGCACATCATCGGCGAGGCCAGGGCCAGAAACGCCTGTGAAATAGACGAACCGGTAACAACTGACGTGCACAGGCTTATCAGGACTCCCGGCAGCCTTCATGGGAAGACGGGATTCATTGTTAAGCATATACCTGTGGATGATTTCGATAGATTTGATCCGCTCCGCGATGCTGCATATCCCGGTTTCAACGTAAAATCAGCAAAAGTTGAGGTTTTGCGTCCTCTCAGAATAAGCATTGCGGGTGAGGATTTTAATCTGGAACCCGGTCAGACTGAGCTTCCAGGGGCAACAGCTGTATTTGTAGTTGCCTCACGTTTTGGTAAATTTTTATAATTA
Organism: Thermoplasmataceae archaeon; assembly: GCA_038729325.1. Lineage (GTDB taxonomy): Archaea > Thermoplasmatota > Thermoplasmata > Thermoplasmatales > Thermoplasmataceae > UBA509. The sequence goes on from JAVYSG010000030.1 coordinate 15,507, forward strand.
TTAACTTAGAATAACTATCATAAAGTTAATATATCGTGGATACATAAACATAAGGTGTTAAAATGGAACTGAAAAACAGTAAGACGCTGGAAAATCTGAAAGCCGGTTTTGCCGGTGAGAGTCAGGCCAA
>JAVYSG010000031.1:0-15586 GCA_038729325.1 Thermoplasmataceae archaeon
AATTTCAGGATCTTGCCAGTTAACAGGTGAAAGTATTGAAAATGCCTAAAGTGATCAAGATGTACTGTCCTTCCTGCAAGAAGCATACGCCTCACGATGTGGAAAGAGTCAGGAAAAAGAAAGCAAGTGAGTTCAGGGCAGGTCAGAGAAGATTCCGCAGGGCCACATCCGGATATGGAGGTTTCCCAAGGCCAAAGTATGAGGGTCGAGAAAAACCAACCAAGAGACTTGCTCTTAGATTCAGATGCCAGACCTGCAAGAAAGCCATTACCCCTCCGAGTTTCAGGGCTAAGAAGCTGGAAATAGTGGAGGTTCAGTAATATGGTTGAAAGCAGATTTGCAAAGCCGAAGAGTATAGGAAACAAGTTCATAAGAATAAAATGCAGGGATTGCGGCAATGAACAGGTGACATACACAAAGATATCTTCTGTTGTTGTGTGCCATATATGCAACGCCACCCTTGCAAGGCCAACCGGCGGTACGCTGGATCTGGCTGCCGATATTATCGGAGATCAGCAATGAGAAAAGACCTTCCTGAACCGGGGGAGCTTGTGGTGGTAACCATCAAGGAAGTTAAAAACTTCGGTGCAACAGCCAGGCTCGAGGAATATCCGGGTCATGAGGGGTTTATTCATATAGCTGAAGTTGCCACTGGCTGGGTAAAACACATAAGAGATTATCTGAGAGAAGGCCAGAAAACAGTGTGCAAGGTGCTGAGCATTGATACAAACAGGGGCAACGTTGAACTCTCCCTGAAACGGGTAAATGACCATCAGAAGAGAGAGAAGATTTCCGAATGGAAGAATGAACAGAAAGCATCCAAACTGCTTGAAATCGTTGCAAAGCAACTGAATAAATCCGTTGAGGAATGCGATGCTGAATTTGCTGATGAACTGAGGCAGAGATACGGTAACCTGTATGCGGCGTTTGAGGATGCTTCAGCCAGCGATAACTGGTTTCCGGAAATAAATGATAAATGGAAACAAATCTTTGTAAAGATAGCTCAGGAAAATGTTGTGCTGCCCTATGTTAAAATCGGCGGTACCATAGAGGCATATTCTCTTGCTCCAAATGGGATACAGATGATCAGGTCAACGATAGATCCTGGAGATGAGGCCACTGTGGGAATACAGTACGCTGGGGCTCCAAGGTATATTGTTACTGTTACTGACAAGGATTATAAGACTGCCGAGGATACTCTCAAGAGAGTGGTACAGAGGATAATGGACAATGCCAAGAAAAACGGCGTTGTGGCAGAATTTATCAGGAAATGATCAAACGGTATGCATTCATTGATCAGAAAGTGCCGAATCTGTAACACCTACACCATGAAAGAAGTGTGCCCGGTTTGCGGGCAAAGGACGGATGTGGCTCTTCCGCCAAAGTATTCGCCGGTGGACCGGTTCCAGAGATTCAGGATAAATTCAGGGGAGGAACATAAAAATGGAGAAAATAATAATCAATCAGTATAAGAGGCCAAGGCTCGAGACCCCGGTTCTCATAGGTGGACTTCCCGGTATAGGTAATGTTGGGAAGATTGCGGCCGAATATCTGGTGGAAAAGCTGAAGATGGAGAAGTTTGCTGATATTTACTCCCAGTACCTTCCACCGCAGGTTTTTATAGATGACACTGGTGTGGTTAAGCTGGTCAGGAATACACTCTATTACAAAAAGCTGAAGGGAAGGAGCGATCTTCTCATACTTGTGGGGGATTTTCAGGGAACCACGCAGGAGGGCCAGTATGAAATGTCCTATCAGATACTGGAGCTGGCAAGAAAGCTTGAGGTTTCAATGGTTTACACACTGGGGGGATACAGCACAGGCAAAATTGTGGAAATCCCAAGAGTTCTTGGCGCTGTGACCGATGAATCGCTTGTTAAGTCACTCACGGACAGTGGTGTGGTATTTCCAAAGGGGGAACCAGGTGGAGGAATAGTTGGGTCAGCAGGTGTCATGCTGGGTCTTGGAAAGGAACTGTTCAGCATGCAGGGGGCATGTCTTATGGGCGAAACCTCCGGATATTTCGCAGACCCCAAGGGAGCAAAGGAAGTTGTGAAGATTCTGGTGAATCTGCTCAGCCTTGAGGTGGACCTTTCTGATCTTGAGGAGAGAAGCAAGCAGATTGAGCAGATCACAGAGAAGATGCAGGAAGATGTGCAGGGCAAAGTAACACAGAAGGATGATCTGGGTTATTTCGGATAATACTGCAGGTAAGCAGTAGCGATCCAGGTTTGAGTATCTTCTTCCTCGCCATGATCGTTGCCCTCCATCATACATATTATTTCTCCGGCAAAGTAATTTAAGGCAGGTGAACATTTTCAGGGGATGGCTTCAAGGAAATCCACCATTTCTGACTTCAGGGAAGCTTCTATTTCTGAATTTTTTGAAAAGAACAGGCACATTCTTGGCTTCGATTCCCCGCAAAAATCGCTGTTCATGATCGTAAAGGAGGCTCTTGACAACTCACTGGATGCATGCGAGGAATATCAGATTCTTCCGGACATAAAAGTAACAGTTGCCAAACAGAGCGATGATGAATACGTGATCACCGTGGAAGACAACGGACCCGGAATAGAGAGAAAGCAGGTTCCTGACGTGTTCGGTAAACTTCTGTACGGTTCAAGGTTCCATTCCTTCAAGCAATCCCGGGGTCAACAGGGCATAGGCATAACTGCTGCTATCCTCTTTGGTCAGATCACAACAGCAAGACCGGCATATATTAAAACGAAAAGGGCCCAGGACGACGTTGCATATGAATTTGAACTGGGTATAAACGTGAAGGAGAACCGTGCCAACATTAATTACGAAAGGCCGGTCATTTGGGACGTCACCAGCGGAACTGTTGTAATGATACCTGCAAGGGTAAAATATCAGACAGGAAGGCAGTCCGTATGGGAGTACATCAGGGAAACTGCAGTTGCCAATCCAAATGCAAACTTTTCCTTCACCGATCCGGATGGCCGGACGCTTGAAATAAGGCGTGTCGTTGAAACGCCCTCAAAGCCGGGCATGGCAATCAAACCTCACCCTCTGGGACTGGAAATCGGTGAGATAAATTCCATGAGCAAATCCACAGGTGCAGAAACAATGCTTGATTTCCTGAAGGGGGATTTCAACCGGGTTAGCGACAGGATTGCAGAGGAGATTCTGCAGAAATCCGGAATCAGTGCTGAAGAGAAACCTGCCGGTATCACACTGGAACAGGTAAGGAAGCTGAGGCAGGCATTCGGCCAGGTAAAATTGATGCCGCCTCCAATAGATTGCCTGTCACCTCTGGGACATGAATTTATTATCAAGGGGCTGAAGAATGTGTATGGAGAAAGCAGGCCGGCTCACTACTCAAAACCTGTTGTGAGGCCAATATCAATACACAACGGCAACCCCTTTGCGGTCGAAGCGGGACTGGTCTATGGCGGGGATCTCAGGTCGGATGAGCCGGTGAGGGTGGTAAGGTTCGCAAACAAGGTTCCGCTGCTGTACCAGGCGGGAGCCTGTGCCATAACCAGGGCCGTGCAGGAAATGGACTGGAGGCCGTACGGACTTGACCAGAAAAGTGGCCAGGGAATGCCATTCGGACCTGCAGTGATATTTGTGCACGTATACGGCATAAGGATTCCATTCACGTCGGAGTCCAAGGAGGCAATCGCTTCAGTGGACGAAATAACTGCGGAAGTGACCGCAGCATTAAAGTCACTGGGGCGGAGCGTGAAGTCATTTCTCGGAAAGAAAGACCGGAGGAAGAAGGTTTATGAGAAATTCAGGCTGGTCAGCATGCTAATACCTGAGATCGGCAGAAAATCTTCCATCATACTTGGAAAGGATGTCCCACCGCTGGACAGCGTGATCTCGAAGATCGCAAACGTTGTATTTGTCACGGAGGACATCATTCGTGATGGTAACGCAACGCTGTCAAAGGTGAAGGTTATCAACTATACCCGCCATCCCGTTTCCATGAAACTTTACGCGGATCCGCCTGTTGCCTATTATGATGGCGATGACCTGATCTGGGAGATTTCCGAACTTCAGCCATCACTTGAATCTGAGTTCACAATTCCACTGTCAAACGTATCACAGGAATATCCAGGCACAGCATTTTACTTCACTGGCATTGATCCGGTGCATGTCCAGGGTGCTGATCCGCTGCCTGCAGATTATGGAATGGAAAGTATCAGCATAATTGAATCTGCAGAGGATGAGGGGGGCGAACAGTAGTGCCGCGCGATGTAAAACCGTCCCTGGAAGGCATTGTTTCAAGAATATATGACTATCTGGCCAGTGGCGAGGTTCCTGAGATATCCATGCCATCAAGAAACAGGGACAACATTGTCCTTGATCCCATGCTTTCTGTGTGGAAATATGGAGAATCCCAGGTGACGCGATCAGGCAGGACAACCGACGGAGCAGAATACATGGTTAAAATCCTGTATATGATCGACTTTATCCGTGAAATGATACAGGAGGGGAAATCATCAACGTTGAGGGAAATGTACTACATATCTGAGGGATGGAACCTTGGGAAGTTCCACACGCAGGACGAATCAAACCTGATGGCAGAGGATCTGGAGGTTATCAGCGCCCTGCTCAGGGAGGACTTCAAGCTGCGCCCTGAAGAAAATGGTGCCAGTATTATTGGTAACATAACAGTGGAGGAAAAGACCAGGAAAGGTGAATTTAAAAAGATAAACTGCAAGGACGACGTGGGAGACAGCGGTTATTCAATTCCATACACAGTCGAAGACGATAAACTTCACATAAAGGACGTTGACGCTGATTTCATCCTTGCCATAGAGACTGGAGGTATGTTTGACAGGCTTGTGGAAAACGGATTTGATGAAAGCAACCGATGCCTGCTCGTTCATCTGAAGGGGCAGCCGGCCCGTAGCACAAGGAGGCTCCTCAAGAGGATAAATGAGGAAAGGAACATCCCTGTTGTGGTGTTTACGGATGGAGATCCGTGGTCTTTCCGAATATATGCATCCATAGCATACGGTGCCATAAAAACAGCGCACATATCACATTATCTGGCAGTTCCAACAGCAGAATTCATCGGTGTGACGGCATCTGACATACTGAACTACGATCTCCCCACCGACAGACTCAACGACAAGGACATCGCAGCATTGAATGCAGAACTCAAGGACCCAAGGTTTAACTCCGAGATGTGGAGAGATGAGATAGAAACCATGCTCCGGATAGGAAAGAAGGCAGAGCAGCAGGCGCTTGCCAAATACGGCCTTAACTATGTCACATCCACCTATCTGCCGGAAAAACTATCTCAGATTAATGGAAACAGGTGGTGATGGTGAAGGTATCTCTTATACAGATGGAAAGCAACGGGAATAAGGAGATCAATCTGCAGAAGTCCCTGGAACATCTGAAAGCGGCAATGAAAGATGGGGCAGTTCTTGCTGTATTCCCGGAATATCAGATGTTCCTTCCAGATTATTCCAATCCGGCGACAACTGCCGCAGCCTCAGAATCAACGGACGGAAATTTTGTGACCGCAATGATCTCAGCAGCAAAGGGCAAGGTTACAATGGTCCTCAATATTGCAGAATATGCCGGCACAGGCATCAGGCCATACAATACCTCCATTGTGGTCAATGATCTTGGCATAGTTTCAGGAAAATACAGAAAACTTCACCTGTTTGATGCGTACGGGCACAGGGAGAGCTCATGCTATCAGCAGGGCGGCATAAGGCCCTCGACGTTTTCCGTGCCTGATGCACGGCTGGGGCTCCAGATATGCTATGATCTCAGGTTCCCGGAGCCTGCCAGGATCCTCCGCCTGAATGGTGCATCGATCATATCATACCAGGCCGGGTGGTTTGCTGGAGAGAGAAAACTGGAGACATGGAGGACGCTTCTCAGGGCAAGGGCTATTGAGAACGGCTCATTTGTACTGGCATCCGCCCAGTGCGGGAAAGATTTCACGGGGCATACCATGGCAGTGAGCCCCTACGGGGATATACTTGGAGAACTGGAAAACCAGGAAGGCATACTTACAGTTGACCTGGACATGTCTCTGCCAGAAAAGTATTCAACGGATGTACCGGTCATCAGGCAGAGGCGGAAAGACATTTACGACATATCAGGATTCTGACATTGTCCTGAGAAGAGCCCGGAATTCATAAACATCCCTGACGCGGAATCTGGCGGCTGTATCGCCCTCTCCTACCTTAACTGTGATGGCATCAGGATTGTCGACGAACGAGTCCTCGTCAGTGGCATCATCCCCGGCTATGAGTGCCGGAGCTCCGTTCCTGACCCTCTTTATGGCAATTCCCTTGTTGATCCCGGGAATCCGGAGCTCAACAATCCGCTTGCCCCTGTAGAGGTCCATGCCGGTCTGCGATGCAAGAGCTGATACCTCGTTTACAAGTGATGACATTGCTTCCTCGCCAAGACCCCACATTATGAATACAAGCCCCCCCTGCTTGTTCGTCATCTTTAGCCCAGGGTATCTCCTGAAGAAATCTTCTCTTCCGGCATATATTTCGTCACACTTGCGGATGAACTCGCTGGCATCAGTTACATATTCCGGGGGCTTACCCCTGAGTTTCAGGATGGCCCCGTGGAGTGCTATGAAATTATATCTGCTGTCAAGGAATCTGGTGATTTCAGGAATTGATCGGCCTGTTGCAACATAGATCTGGTATTCCGTTGAAAGTCTGTCCATAACAGAAATAATCTCGTCGTCAGGGAATGTTGTTTCAGGGTCTGTGGAAAGCGGAACCAGCGTGCCATCGTAGTCCAGGAAAACTGGAGATCCATGGGGTAGCTGCTTTACCAGCCTGACCAGATCAGTGTCCAGTGGCATTGATCACATCCCTGTTTGCCATGAGACTGCGTGCGCGCTTTTCAATTGCCTCTATCCACCACTTCAGGTTTCTTCTTGTAACAGAGATTTTCATGGCCTCAAGCCTTCGTTCAATCTCCCCGGATTCCATGCTCATGGCAGAATATATGGTATCTGCCATCGCATTGATATCGTTCGGGTTGACAATCAGGGCCTGAGGAAGGTTAAAAGCAGCCCCAGCAAATTCAGACAGTATGAGGATTCCATGGCGGGAGGCAGCCACAAATTCCTTGCTGACCAGGTTCAGGCCATCCATTACTGGTGTTATCAATGCTATATCAGCAAAGCGGTAATAGGACAGCAACACTCTGTCCGATACCTTGCCGTACATATAAATGATGGGTTGCCACTTTATATCACCCTGGGATCCGTTTATCCTGCCGATTTCAGTTTCCAGGTCGCGCTTCATCCTTACGTATTCTGAGACCGATGTCCTGCTTGGTGTAACCATCATCACGTAATGGAGCCTGTTTCTGGCCTCAGGATATTTTCTCAGTACCCTCTCCACAGACAGTACACGGTTTATGAGCCCCTTTGTGTAGTCAAGCCTGTCTATGGAGAATATGACCTTGCCGTTCCTCTGCAGGTTTTCCAGAGGGTTTGCTGTTTCGTCAGCCTTTGAATAATAGTCGGAATCGATACCCAGAGAATATGCGGAGGTTCTGTCATCAACATTGAATTCCGGCTGGGAGATCCTTTCACATGATTCCCTGAAATTCTTCCTGTATAATTCTGTATGAAATGTTATCATATCGGCCTGTGTTATGCTGTCCACGAGTTCCTTTGCCTGTGGGAGGATGTTGAAAAATTCACTGGAGACCCATGGTATGTGCCAGGTGAATATCATGAAATTTCCTATCCCAAGTTTCCTTACAAGGTCTGGGACAAGGCTGAGTTGATAATCGTGAATCCAGATCACCGATTCCGGATCTGCGTATTTCCCAACAACCTCTGCGAATTTGCCGTTCACTGCACGGTAGGTCTCGAAGGATTCGTCACGGTACCTTACGCGCTCCCTGAAATAATGAAAGAGAGGCCAGAGTGTACCATTTGAATATTCGTCATAAAACCCATGCTTTTCATAGCGGTTCAGAAATACCCTTGCAACAGTATATCCGTCATACTCCTCAACGGGATAGTTCATATCGGCATTGCCGTCGCCCCAGCAGATCCACACTCCCCCGTTGGCCTTCATGGCCTGATGGAGAGCTGTAACCACACCGCCGACGTTCCTGCGGAGTGTTTCTCTTCCCCCTGTGCGATCGTGGCTCACGGGACATCTGCTGGTAACAACCACATACTTCATTAAGTCAAAATTTGTTCATACTATTAAAATAATCACAATTTTTCAATAGTTTTTGTCTCCGCCTCATTGATGGAGGGCCTGCGTGAACTCTGAGTTCCCGCTCTGGAACCCAGAACCTCCCTTGCAAGCAGTGAAAGAATAGCAGCGGCTGCAAATGCTGCTCCAGCGATCAGGAATATGTATGAGAACGCATCCGAGGTCGGCATGGATACATAAACAGGACCCAACGGGCTGTTTCCGACAATATACAGGGCAGAGACCGTGGCCATTATGGAACCGGCTACTGGTGCACCGATGCTGCTCCCCACGTTTCTGAAGGTTCCGTTCATGGCCGTGGCGAGGCCCATGTCTCTGGGATTTACGGTCAGCACAATGAGATTGATCAGAGAAGCGTTCATTATGGATAGGCCTCCACCCGTGATAAACTCGAACATCAGCATCTGGTCATAGGAGTGGAATACAGCTTCCAGAATAAAACCCGCTCCTGATATTACAGAGCCAATGACAGCAAGAGGCTTCACCCCTATTCTGGAGACCAGCCTCCCTGTTATTGGTGCGAAAACAAGCATGCCTATTGCAAATGGTACAAGTGATATTCCGGTGTCAAGGATCGATTTTCCGTATCCCGCGGGGTTGGGAAGCTCAAATCTGTATGTTAGAGCCTGCATGGCGAGGAACATGCCCATACCAGATATTGAAAGGACTACGTTTGCAACCATAACATTCCGGTATGAGAGTAGTCTGAAGTCCAGTATGGGCTCCCCACCCATCTTTGAATAGCGCCTTTCGAAAAGTATGAGAGGTATGATCAAAATGGCGCCTGCTCCAATCATGGAAAGTGTACCATATGACGTCCATCCCCAGCTTGGGGCCTCTGAAAGGGCAAAGACGAACAGTGCGAGGGAAGCCGCAAGAAGTGAAGCCCCAATGTAGTCTATCTTTGTATCAGGTCTCCTGAATCTTGATTCTCTTACCACCACCATGGTTATAACGGCAAGCGTAAGGACAAATGGTATGGCAGTGTGGTAGGTCATTCTCCACCCAAAATCATTTGAAACAAGTGATCCCAGAGGAAGACTGACCGCAAAGCCTGCTCCGAACATGGCACTTATGAGGGCCTGTGCCCTGGGTACCATATCCTTTGGAAATTCCTCTCTCATCAGGCTCATTCCCAGCGGCATTATGGTCAGCCCGATACCCTGGATTGTCCTGGAAATAACCATGAATGTGAAATCTGGCGAAAATCCTGTCACTGAAACAGCAACGGCGTAGACCAGCAGGACTATGGACAGTATCTTCTTCTTGCCATATATGTCCCCCAGCTTCCCCATAATGGGAGTCATGGCCACTCCGCCCACCAGGTAAGCAGACAGCAGAAGGCTCACCTGGGCAGATGTGACATTGAAATCCAGAGCTATGCTGTGCAGTGAAGGGGTGAGCATTCCTTCGATGTACATAACTATAAGGACAAGTCCTGCAAGTATGAGCATCACTTTTCTGGAATACTTTGCATCGAAATCCTCCCTTGAAACATAATTCAACCTGTCTTCTTCATTATCTAATTGCATTTATTTTCACTTCCACGAACTTCTTTATCTGCGGATACTTTCAGTGACAAAGCGATCCTGTCCAGGAAATTGCAAATCATTACTGCCGATGGTTTGTCAATGCTGGCCACGACTTCGCTTAAGTTTGATATGATCCTCTCTTCAATGGTGTTCAGAAGAGTGTTTCCTTCAGGGCTGAGGATTACCCTCGAGGCACGCCGGTCCATGGGATCCTCCTCCCTGAATACAAGTTCTCTCTTCTGAAGAGTATCAATTATACCAGTAACGGTTGGATTCCTGACATGAAAGAATCTGGAAAGATCTGTGAGTCTCTGGGGCCCATTTGTTTTGAGATATCGCATCAGAGCGTACTGGTAAACCATCAGTCCAGATGATCGTGTGATCTCAACCTGAAGAAACATGAATTCTTCCATTACCGACTTCAGGGAATAGAATAGCGCACTTGCTGTCCCACCATTCTCAGTGGCCACTCCATCCGGTTCAGGTGTTGGTGTCATATGCCGATGAATTACTTAGCAATACTTAATGATTAGTATTACCTAACTAACCTTTCACTTCAGTTGATTTCGTTTCATGATGAACTCAGCAGTAGAAATTAAGTAGTCAGTAATTATAATAAAAAACTGATATTTACGATTCTGCTCAGAATCATCTTCATATTCCCGACGCTGCTCTATACAGCAAGCATTCTCTCCAGAGCTCTTGCTGGGCGAGGAATTTTCGGAGTGGATGTAGATGATGATTCCAGCCTCAGGAAATTCGAGATGCAACTTCTGGTTGACGGGGTCTTCCTGGGCATCATAAATGGCTTTATCGTAATATTCGGTATCGGGCAGACAGGATACGGCATCCTGCTGTCGTTTGCATCAGTTGCAACCGGACTTCTGGGCATATCAGCCATGGCTTCTGATTCCAGCGGCTACACTGAGCTCTTCATAATGATTCTCAACATAATCCTGTTCGGACAATTTGTGGATCTTGCCACATTCTCTTTTATAGCTTCCCTTTCGGTTATTGTGGCACTCATTGTTCTCATGGGAGTTTACCTGATCAGGTACGCTGGAGCCCAAGATTCCGAAGAATCTGCCTGAGTGTGAAAATGCACTGTGGTAGAAGCTGAATGCCTTTGAGCAGCACTCAATATAGTAGTACAGGCTGAAGGAGGAAAGGTCGGCCACCCCGTTCTCGGATTTAAGAAACGAAGTTTATATTTATCAAAAGATGATGTGTAAATCATGGCATCAATTTCACAGCTGAAGAAAATCATAATGACAGCCATTATAATCTCATATGTTTCAGTCCTTCTCAATGAGGAGGGTTTATTACAGTATCCATTTGGCGCTTCTTCAGGTACCATCTGGAACATTGGTTCTATACTTGGGCTTATATTTGCAATAATAGCTATACGCCTTGTTCTGATGGTGCCAGAAAAACAACCTGCATAAGTTTCTTACCAGTTATTCATATCTGAATTGAAAGAATCATTGAATCAAAAAACCGTAAAAGGTAAATTATATCACAGAAACACGGAATCCCGCGACATTCATGATATACTTCCATGAAAGAAAAGATAAAGTCCCTGGAGGATAATTCAATATTATCATTCTGACATTCGAATATCACAAAGAGTCCGCCTAAGAAGATAAAGAAAAAAATGGTTTCACTCATTTTTTCAAGGGTAAATTTTCAGGTTAACGGTTTTGAGAACCATGAAGAAGATAAATAGAACTAATTTCCTGCAAAAAGTTTCAATTCACCCCTGAATGCACAGTGGTTCACTTAAAAGGTGGTCTGTCGCAATAACCGATGATGAATAAATCCACGCGAAATTATGATGACGCAGAAAATTTCAGTTGATTTATAAACACAAATCAAGTTAATTTTACTGGAAAATATGACAGCGAATCGCATTTCCCATCCCCTCGCGGAAGATAGTACACATGCGAAACGTGGCAGGCTTTACCATCGGGTTCGGAATGAGACCGGGTGTGACCCTGCCGCTGTGGCCGTCACGAACACTACATATCAGGGATCTATAAAATCGTTTTGGAAGTCATTGATTTCAGTTCACATTATGAATGATATCATCTCTGATCGAGAGCAGCCCGCTTTTTTGTGAAAATTCCAAGGAAAATGGCCAAACTTACAAAACCAGAAAGTGTTGTGTAAAACCATAGAAATACAGGGTCAGTGGTGATAGAGTATATGGTTCCCCCAAGAAGTGGTCCAATCGCTCGTCCCGCAGAGAGGAATGCGTTGTAAAGTCCCATGTTCTTCCCAATATTCTCCGGTTTTGATACGTTTGAGATCATGGTCACGCCCGTAGGGAAGGCAAGATCCTCTCCAATGGTTAGAAACACAGTGGAAAGGACAAAAGATAAGATCCCGTGGTCAAAGGCGTAACTAAAAAATCCTGCGGAGTAAATCAGTGTTCCCAGGCCATATGATATAAAATTCCCAATTTTTCTTGAAATACGGAATACAAATGGCTGGGAGACAACCACAAAAATGCCATTGGTGAGGTATATTATTCCCAGTTCATAGTATGGGAGTCCCCTTATTATTCTTGCATAATTTGAAAGTGTGACCGTTTCCTGGGACTGAACGATGAAGAGTAGCAGCGCAATCACGGAAAGAATGATGACAAACCGGTTTTCTGTCCCAAATTTTCTGATGGCGGTCACTGATCTGTCCGGCTCAGAGATCAGGAAAGAAAGCACGAGGGATATGAGGCTCATTGCCAGACCTATGGTAAAGAGTGAAGAAAATGGGTAATATGAAAGTATGAAGCCTCCGATAGCAGGACCAATTCCCCACCCTATATTGCTGCCAACCCTGAGCATGGAAAATCCCTTGAGCTTAATGTCGCTCGAAAGGGATACAATTGCGTTTGACGCAGGAGATTGCAGAGAATTTCCAAACATCAATGCAATCAGGATTGCAGGAAACGCCAGCAGAGACCGGAGCAGACCTGAGTCGGCAATGGCGAGAAGATATATCACAGAGAGAATTCCAAGTGAAAGTATTATGGTTATCCTGTATCCAATCCTGTCGGAAACGATCCCTCCATATATCTGAATCAGACCGGAAATTGCTCCTCCTATTGCAAATATCGCTCCTACATAGACAAGGGAAAGATGAAGAGAGACGTGCAGATAAATGGAACTGTAGACCCAGATGGAAGAATATGCCAGCCCCCTGAGTGTTGAAGCTGCTGTAATGATCTCTACGTTCCGCAATTTTCCGTTAATTGTGGGGATATATTATTGATTTTGTACTACTGCAAGCAAATGAAAGCGATGTTCAATGGGATACACGCCTCAGGGACACTCAGTTAATGCAACTCCAGGATCATTCAGGGCTGTGAAGGAAGGGCACAATTTACAACATTATTCTGATCCGGGGCTACTTTCTGTAAGCTTCTAAGGAGTTCATCTGAACCTGTCCAGGCTGAACATATAGTCACCGATACTGTCTTTCACTTTCTCCCTGTTTGCGGTGAGTTCTTCCAGGAGGTCGCTTATCCGGTCGGCAGTCATGGCTTTCATCTCGCCGCTCAGTAGCTGTCCAGTTCTGTATTCCTCATAAATTCTGGATACAACAGAAGGATCATTTTCAAGAAGCCTGAAGACATTGAATGAGAAATCGATGTCAGGATTTGCGCCATATTTTCTCTGTTCCTCGGCAGTGTCTCGCCCTCCTGAAAATGCATATTTCATGAGCTTCTTCCTGACTGTTTTCCTGTCATCATCAAGATATATTCCAGTTGTGGTATCTGATGAGGACATTTTCCCGGTTCCTTTCAGGGAAGGGATGAACTTTGATATGATTGAGGAAGGCTTTTCATACCCTATCTTAGGCATGACATCCCTGGCAACTTTGAAATGTGGATCCTGATCTATTGCATATGGAATGAGGCATCTTACTGTGCGCCCCAGTATTTCTGAAAGAATGAATGAAGGAACAGCCTGTATGCTGGTAAAGAAGTATTTTCCCACATTGTCACTGTCGTCGAAACCAAATACTGATTTGGCAAGTGATACATTTATGTGTCTGGCCACCTTTATTGCATTGTTATAAAGCAGTCCGGAATTCTGGGTGTCCACCATTATATGGGTTCTTTCCGGACTGAAGCCAAGGCTGAGTATGTCAAGTATGTTATCATTGGTGTATTTGGTCAGATCCGGGGAATTCAAATCACGGAAGAGGAACTTTTCGTCGTCGGTGATCTGTATAATAAGATCTACGTTGAATTTCTCCTGCAGCCACTTGGTGAACATGAAGGGGAGCAGATGACCCAGATGCATCTTACCTGACGGTCCTCTTCCAGTATACAGGTAAAAGCTTTCCCCTCTCGAATATGCATCAAGGACCAGATCCAGGTCCCTGTGCGCGAAGAACACATCGTACCGCAGGAACGGGTGAAGATCTCCGGTGTAGCCGGCAATTCTTTCCTTCATCGCCTTGTCAATGATTTTCGCGCCGAACCTGTCAGCTATCTTTGAGTAATCAGTGTCCCCAAGATTGCCTGAAACCTCCCAGGGCGTTATCCTTGCATCCTCTGTCAATCAGACACTCCCTTCATCAGTCCGGTTCAGACCGTACTGGTTGGCACATCCTTCATGAACAGGTCCTTATCCATCAGGCTTTTCATACGCCCCAGGTCTTCTGGCCTGAATACCCCATACTCGGTAATGAATGCGGTTACATATCTGTTCGGAGTCACATCGAAGGCAGGGTTCCTGGCATGGCTGGAAGCGGGGCCAAGGCTCTTTCCGTTCACAATGAGCACTTCTTCCTCCCCTCTTTCCTCAATGGGGATGCCGTCTCCGTTAGGTATGGAGAAATCGAAGGTGCTTCCCGGAGCGGCAACGTAAAACGGTATTTTATTCTCGTGCGCAAGCACCGCCTTCTCGTAGGTTCCTATCTTGTTGGCAAAATCACCGTTGGCGGTTATCCTGTCAGCCCCCACTATCACCAGATCGACTTCTTTTCTTCTCATGTAAAATCCGGCTGCATTATCCGCAATTATGGCATGGTCGATTCCTTCCTGTCCCAGTTCCCACGCAGTTAGTTTCGCGCCCTGTAGCCTCGGTCTTGTTTCATCTACAAAGACAAAAATGTTCTTTCCCTGATTGTGCGCGATCCTCATCGGGGCAAGAGCAGTCCCCCAGTCCACGACAGCCAGTGCACCAGCATTGCAGTGTGTCAGGATTCTGCTGCTATTTCCTATGAGCTCATTACCGAACTCACCTATTTTCTTGCTTCTGCCACTTATTTCCGTAGAATATCTTCTGGCTGCACCCAGGTCGAAGTTGTTCGCTTTCATGTAATTTATGGCTTTGAAAAGGTCAAATGCGGTCGGCCTTGTCATTCTTATCTTCTTTACTGCTTCTTCCATGTCTTCTTTGTTTTTCTTTGCCATGGCAAGTCCGAAAGCAGCTGTAACCCCAATCGCCGGTGCTCCTCTCACCACCATATCCTTGATTGCATACGCTATATCATCGCTGTTTTTAGCCTCAAAGACTTCTATTTTTTCAGGCAGTTTTCTCTGATCGATAAGCTTAACCACATCGTTTTCAAACCAGACTGCAAATAGATGTTTTAATTCGCCGTCAACGTTCACTTTCATTGACGGTTCATGTCTTTCTTAGATAAATGAATTGTTCATCATTTGAGCAATACGAGATCAAGAATCTGCTCATCTGACGGGGGGTCAGTTATGTCACCGAATGGCATATTCACATAATGCCTGGGTGATTTCTCCTTCAGTATGAGTTTCCTGAATAGATAGTTCTGAATTGCCGGCGTCTCATATCTTGCAATGAGTTCCATCAGATGCACGGTCTTTTC
>JAVYSG010000032.1:0-2540 GCA_038729325.1 Thermoplasmataceae archaeon
CTTAGATATGAAAGGGCCAATGATGAGGAGGCAAAAATCTTCGCCATAATAAAGTCAGGACCAACTTCGGAGAAAGAACTTGCCAGCAGATCAGGCAGCCCCCTGAAGATTGTACGGCAAGCTCTTCGCAATCTTGAATTCCGGCTGGCAATAAATCGTGACGATTCCGGAAACTTTGTGCAACTCTTCGGGATTAAGGAGGAGGGAAGCAGGGCGGATGCCTTCAGGCTGCTTGTTGAGAAGTTTGGCCCCATATCCAGACAGGAGATTGGCAGGAACTTCTGGCTTAATCCGGATGATGCAATCCGTGAATCCGGGGCAAAGGCTGTCTTTATCAGGAACGACATGTACTATGGGGCAAAAAAGCTCAGTGTCACATCAGGAACCTCTGCGCTTGTCCCTGTGACAGATCCCCTTGAGATTTATCTCGGAAAGAAATATCTCAGGGAAATAGATTATAACTGGGTTATTGTGGAGAATGGCACTGAAACTGCAAGTCTCTCCATGGTCATTAAAACCAATATTCTCTGGGTGAGCAATATATATGGCAAGATTGCTGAACCGGATGGTCTGCTGGAATCACTGAAAAATTATGCATCCGCAGCAGGATGTGAGATAATATTCGTTGAACAGCCTCTGGAAACATTGATCGCGCCGTTTGAAGAAGCAGGATTCAAGGTATCCAGAAAATCGCTTATACTGGGAGATGCTGAGATAGTTGACCTGACAGAGGATGACCTTTTCAATTATGCCATATTGAATGCCCTGAGAAACGAGGGGAACATTGTCTACGATGTCCTGAAGGAATTCGTGCTTGGTGTCAGGAATGAGGTGGAATCCGCATATCTGGGAATGAAGAATACACTTCTACACAATTATTTCCAGTCCAGACTGCTGTACACATTTCAGGGGCCATTTGGCATTCAGACTTATGCCACGCTGGATACCATATCACTGTACAGATCAATACGCGGAGAAGAGCTGGATGAACAGCAACAGAGGGTTCTTCATGCCATAATGGAGCTTGGCGGGGCAACGGAGTCAGATATTATGATACATCTGCGCCGCGATATAATGGGTGTAAAATCCACCATTAAGGATCTTTATTCAAGATGTATCATAGCCAGGGACTACGACAGAAGGTATGTATTCGTGCCGGAAAAATACAGGAAATCAGAGGCCGTTGAGACTATTCTCAAGGGGATGCTGAAGAATTTCGGGTTCTTTGACGAGCGCAGGTACAGGATGGTAACTGATGATCCCGATATGGCAGAGTTCAGAAGAGTTTTACATAATTTTGTGAAATCAGGAAAAATCATTAAGGGAATAACAACAGGAATAGGCTCAATGATCTACGTAAGTCCGGATGCAAAGAAGCGGGCTGTTCATTCCGGCGCATCCAGGATACTTATACCAAAGGATATCATTATGCTCTATTTCCAGGATTACATAAAAAGCAGGGTCGGATCGACAAATCTGTTCCTCCTTGTTGAAGACGGAAGCATTGTATCTGGCTTTTCGGCCAGGAAATCAGACAGGATACTCAGGGTCACGAAGATTGTTGGAGACAGGGCGTACAGGGACAGAATGAAAAAAGAACTGAATGAACTTGGGTTTGCCGTATCCTACTCCTGAACAGTGAATATGTTAGAATATTTATTAAGCCCTGACAGTTAGCCTTCACAATGCTTGATCTCTCATACTACCTCTCAGGGCTTGCAACTGTGCTTGCAGTTTTCATACTGATAGTTGGTGTCAGGGCATACAGG
The DNA here is from genome assembly GCA_038729325.1 of Thermoplasmataceae archaeon. GTDB lineage: Archaea > Thermoplasmatota > Thermoplasmata > Thermoplasmatales > Thermoplasmataceae > UBA509. Next base: position 1,770 of record JAVYSG010000032.1, read on the forward strand.
AAAAGCAGAATCAGGATTCTTGCATACCTTGTGGCAGTTTTTGCCCTTTTTCTGCTCGATTCAACCATATATACTATCTCCGGCCTAATATACATCCAGTCTCCCTTTTCCTTTGCAGACATATTCCTGCTTACAGATGTGGCTGTCCTCCTGCTTTTCTACTTCGGAACAGTGAGAGGTAGTTAGAGCTTGCCGGGAGATCCGCCCCTGAGAGAAACCATCCTGCAGATCATTCAGGCAAATCCCGGAATACATTTCAGAGAAATCCAGAGAAAATCCGGGGCTGCAATAGGACAGGTTGAATACCACCTTTACCAGCTCGAGAGATCGGAACGCATTCATTACAGGATCGACGGGAACGTGAAGAGGTATTTCACGTCAGTTGGCACTGGGTTGAAGCAGCGTAAGCTAATCTATTATCTCCGCAATCCGGTCAGCAGGGAGCTGATATACGCTGCACTGCAGAAGGGTGGAATAGACAGACCTTGCATAGACAGGGGACGGAAGTCACTGCAGGAGAAGAAAAAAAATATAATTCATGATATGCTGAATGAGGGGATACTGCAGGAATGCAGCAGTGAAACTTTCCTCTATTGCCTCAATGATCCGGAAATGGTCACAGAGACACTTAATAAATTCAGGGAGAGTTTCCTGGATACGCTGACAGAAAACATAATATCAATGCTGGACAGATCATAGCTGCCTGCGCCTGTGCATGCCGTAAGGAATGCCCACAAGAACCATTCCGGTGGCAATCCCTGCGCTGAATAG
>JAVYSG010000032.1:2640-15001 GCA_038729325.1 Thermoplasmataceae archaeon
ATGGGAGATCCATGAAAACCGAAGTCAGCAACCATGCCATCGTTCATCTGGTTGTCCTCATTTGTCGCAGTCTGTGGAAAATTCCACATTGGCGCAAAGAATGGCCTGAAATTGATGGCAGCGTTGTATTCAATTGTTGTGGAATTGATCTTGCTTACAGCCCACTGCTGTTGAGGGAATCTTGCAACATAGTTGAAGTGCCCCTGATGAAGTATCATTGCAGCAAATGTAAGGTTGAAGGTGGAATCTGTCATATTTATCTCGACTCCCGGCCATCTGTCTATCTTCATGTAAGACTGCTGCGATACTGCAGGGGATGCCGCAGAAACAGCCGGCAGGATAAGTACGATCAATGCTGCTGCAATTATGAGATATTTTTTCAACAAATCTTAATGAAACCCAGTAAATAATAATTTATGGTACAACCTGCACATCAGGAGAATTCTTCCTGCAGTTCGATCATCACCATGTTGAGGACTTCCTCGAACGTGACCCCGTTGTATTCCCTGAGGCCTCCCATCTCGGTCCTGAGCTTGGCGACAAATTCGTCATCTTCCTTATTAAATTCTATGTTGCAAATAAGCTCCTGCATAAAATACACCTGATTCGTGAACGCCCCTCCCCTAATAAAATTTTCAGGTTCGCCTTCATCCGGCCTTCATTCATGCCAAGAGAAGACACGACATTGCTCGGGGTAATTTTCTCTGAACAATCATAAATTCTGAACAGTCTTTCTGATAAGGTCCGCAACCTTGACTTCATCCTGGTTGCTGGAACTGGACAGATGCCTGACAACACCAATCCTGTCATCCTCACTGTGATTCTGGCTCAACTTTGCCTTACCCCACACTCTATCCACCTCAAGCCGGAACCCCACTATACCTGACATCATGTCCTGATAAGCACTCTCTCCCAGCTTCCCGGAAAGGGATGATCCGGATTCATAGTAGCTTACCATCTTTTCAAGCATTTTCGTGGTCTCCTGGCGCCCTGTGAGCCTCACGTGTCCCTCCGCATGAACTGTTATATAATCCCAGGTGGGTACCTGTCCTGGTACTGCGTACCAAGATGGAGAAATATACGAATGCGGACCGCTGAAAATTACAAGAGCCCGGGAATCACCAATTCCCCGTAACTGATCATTACCTGTGGCAAGGTGACCCCACAGCACAAGCGGGTCCTCATCTGCGATTATGAATGGTATGTGTGAAGCATTGAAACTGTCACTGTATGTGATCAGTATGCCAAAGCTGTATTCCCTTATTAATTGTAAAATTTCATTCCTGTCATTTATTGCAAACTCAGGCGGTATATACACAATGATACATGCATTCTGCCATATCATATTTTCCTATTCTGCTGCCCAAACTGGTATCTCCTATTTGAATTCATTCACGAGCAGGATCCGGTTATTTCGTCCTTAACTGTGCTTGTCCTGCAACTGATTCATAAAATGTTTAGGAACTGTGCATTTTGTCTGTTCAATGGAATGTGAAAGAAAAGGCAGGGGTATGCAGGTCAACTGCAGCTGCAATGGGGTTCGTCAGAAACAGCATTACTCAAGCCGTGAATTTTCAGTTCCGGTTTAGGTCAATCATGATCCGGCCCATGGACTTTTTCTGCTTCATTTCATCAAATGCCCCGTTGATATCTTCCAGGCGGATCTTCTCATGAACCACCGCATGAATTTTGCCCTTTGCTGTCATATCGAGCACCCTGCGCATGTCATTTCTGGTAGAACTTATGCTGCCGTGAATGGAGTTTCCCTTCAGGATTATGAGGCCCAGCGGGAGCCCTACCGGAGAAGGATCAACGTTCCCAATCACTACAAGCCTGCCTGCTGTCCTGAGACTCCTGAGGCTCTTCTCGAATGTTGGAAGGCCGACACTTTCAAGTGCCAGATGTACGCCATCGCCAGTCTTTTCCTTGATTTCCCTGTCGAAATTATTCCCACTCACCACAAGATCAGCACCGGCTTTGTAAAGTGGCTCTATCTTCCACTGTGAAGAGGTTTCAGCAATTACATATGCACCGAGGGCTTTTGCCATTTCAACAGCATGTACGCCAACACCTCCGCCCGCACCTGAGATCAGGACTCTCTGTCCTTCCTGGAGCTGCCCGACCCTGGCAAGTGCGTTGTAAACCATTCCGGTGACACAGGCAGCAAGAGAGGCGTCTTCCGGCTTTACGTTCTGCGGCACACTGACCAGTGAATTTTCATGTGCAACGACATATTTTGTGTATCCGCCATTCACAGCTTCTCCGAAGGTTATCTTGTTGGGGCAGAGGTTTTCATCACCCCTCAGGCAGAACTCGCATTTCCCACATGGTGTGTAAATGAGACTTGCAACCCTGTCGCCTATGCTGAAATCCCTCACATCAGGGCCGGCTTTAACTATGCGGCCGGAGATTTCATGCCCGGGGATTATGGGAAGCCTGACCCTTGGCATGAACCCATCCCTGGTCAGAACGTCCCTGTAGCAGATGCCGGTTATGTCCTGTTCAAGTAGAACTTCGTCTCCTGCAGGTTCAGGCGGTTCATAATCGTGAATGACAAGCGGTTGCTTAAGTGCTTCAAGAAATGCTGCTTTCATATCTTATGTATTTTCAGGAAATATAAATGATCTTGCAGCTATTACCATGTATGATGCTCAACTTTGGCCTTAAGTATGCAAGGGAAATTTCACTGCGGGAGATAGGCCCTGAAGGTTTTGCCCGTCTCAGGTCAGCCACAGTAACGGTTGTGGGACTGGGCGCTACCGGGTCTCCAGCTGCCGATCTTATGGTGAGGGGGGGTGCAGGCGCCATAAAACTTGTTGATGGCGACACAGTGGACGTGACTAATCTTCACCGCCAGATACTCTATACACAGAACGATACAGGAAAAAATAAGGCAGATGTTGCCGCACGTGCGCTGGCTTCATTCAACTCTGACGTATCCATCACTGCCATCACTGAGAACCTGAACGCTGAAAATGCAGAAAAAATAATTTCCGGAAGCAGCATTGTCATTGACGGGACTGACAACCTTGATACGAGGCGCATAATAAACCGGGTATGTTACGCACTCAAGATACCATGGGTGTTTGTGGCATCTGTGGGCACAATGTCTCAGGTTAAGGCCATAGTGCCCGATGTTACATCATGTCTTCACTGCTTTATACCTGATAGCCAGGGAGATGGCGCTTCATGTGAAACCATGGGTGTTCTTGCCTCCGCCCCCATTATGGCTGCATCTCTCGGCTGGACTCTGGCTTTAAAGATCATCACCGGAAAGGAGGTCACCGGTGATCTTTTCTTCCTGGACCCGTGGAATAATGAGTTTCAATCAGTAAAAATTGCCAGGAATCCGAAATGCCCGGTTTGCGGAGTTCATTGATACGATATGGTGAACTCAGTTTTTCCTGTCGGGTCTTACACCGTTACTCACGCATGAAGCCCCAACCTGATGTACCAGCATGGAACAGTTGTACCAATAATAATTTAATAGGTAAATTGTGCTCTGTACATTTATGCGCTTCCAGTTGAAACCCGGAACCTTGTTAATAATGATGGCTGTTTTTGCAATGCTTGCTTCAGGGTGTACTGCACTGCAGCATCCGGGTCAGAATCCTTCTTCGGCTGCATCGTATGACAGAAGTACGGGAAACGTATATTCCACATCCGGTAACCTCTCTCCTGAAAACAACCTGACAGATCTGCATGCATCTCAGCTCAATGTTTCCGGAGGATGGTCATCGCTCCGAAATCTCATAACTTCAAGACTGGATAATACATCTGTCCCGGTATATGCACGTTATCTTCCAAATTTTGCAGTTTCTCCTGATATCCGTGATGGGAATATCCTTCCCTCATATACATCTGCACCAGCCCCAATGGGACTTGCCAGTTATGGTCTTATGAACAGCTCAGGAAAACTTTTGCCGTATACATACAGCACATCCAGCTTTCAGGGTACAATAAATATCTCCTCTGTTAGTGAATTCTACATGGGATCGGATGCACCGCACAGCTTTTCCATCCAGCTTAATTCCGTTCTGAACAATGTTACGCTGTTCGGAAACACCGGTTATCAGTACTGGACTCAGAACGTTGTTGATTACTCATCCATGACTGGCCAGCTGACATTTGTTGACAACATCTGGAACTTCACATCCCCATCTGCTGTCATAAATGGCAATGAATTTTACTCACATGGAGGAACCGTGGTCCCCGGCGTGTATTATTACGACATTGGCCCAACGCTTCACATATTGCCGCCATTCAATCTCAGTCTTTACCTCAATACCACAACTATTGACAACAGGAATACGGTTTTTTTCAATTACTCAATTTCCGGCAGACTTGAAAACGGAACATCAATAGATAAGAGCGGGAGTTATGATCAGGTGGAATTCAATTCCACCTCTCCGGTCTCTGGACCTGTTCCTCCTTCTCAGTTCCAGGTCAGCGGCAGTCAACTCACAGGGACCGGGTTCATACCAATGGACGCAGAGTTTATAATCGGCGGCCCTGGAGGTGGGTCAACTGCAGACTTCTACAACTTCAGCGGAAGCATGGCGCTGCATTATCTTGACAGAAGCGGTAGGGTCGTCTCAGTGGGATCCGCCTACAACGCAGGTTCGGAAACGGGAGAAACGTCTTCTGGCATAGGGATGTACTATTCCGGCAATACTGCATACCTAACAACAGGACCATCCTTTGTGGAGGGAATGTGGAATATTTCCAGCAACCAGGGCATGGTTTCCATCCATGGAAAAGTTGATCCCTCCAACGCTTTTGTTATGGTTAGCAATTCATTATTGATTGATAACGCAACTGCGCAGTGGGCTCCGACTGGTACAGGTGGCAGTTTTGATTATAACCTGTCGCCGGGGAATTATTCCATGGAGTTTCTGTTAAGCTATCATGATTCAAATTACACCGAAAAAATTGATCTTTCCGCCGGAAAAACATATTCCGTCGGCCCAGTCCAGCTGAATTCCAATTTCTCACGCGGGATATACACCCCCCTGTATTCATTCAACAACTCTCAGCTGATTAACCTGAGCATAAGCGGCAACGGGACTGTCTCAAGCCCTTACGTGATACCTGGTCCTCAATACCTCGCAAAAGCTGGGACATATGCGCAGACCAGTCTGAATCCTGCCTTCAGCAGAGTTAACGATTATCTGTATCCCGTGTTCAACGGAATCCTTCAGGCAAACACCACCAATTATACCCTTTACGCAGGATTCCGGACAGCATCAGGAAATTCACCATTCAAAGTTTCACTTCCAGTGACTGATCTGGCTTCACTCACTCAGGAGTTTGATGTGCCAGCAGTGAATTTTCTCTCTGAGGTGTTCTATTCTGTGTCCAATGTAACAATGGCAAATTCAACCATTTCTGGATGGTTCAGCACAGTCGTGTATAACAACTACACACTGGATAATGTTCCACCAGTTGCCTCCCTTATTCTGTGGAATACCACGCATTCCCTGATTGAAAGAAACAGCATAGAGAGCCAGGGATCCGGAATCCTGATCTATAACCGGAACTCAACTGAGTCCGATAACTATGTGTGGAACAATACATTTTCAAATTACCCTTATATCTATCCTGGCGACTATTATGGTTATGCCCCAATCGGCCTGATTGTTGAGAGTTCAGGGAACACAGTTTATAACAATGCATTCACCTCTACAATTCCTCTGGTGAGCATAAGTGGCACAGGAGCCAATATATACAACGGCGGAAATGCCACTTATACTGACAGGTTCAACATTACCAGGGAGATTTCCGGTAAGGCTGTCCATTTCAACGGCATGTCTCTCTCAGGAAGCATCCTGAACACATCATATCAGGGTGGAAATTATTTTTATAACTATCTTGGAAACGGAAGTATGCCATATAATGGATCTGGGGTCGGCTTTGTTTTCAACGGCCAGGGAATTTTCAATGGGAGCATAAATAATGGATACAGCTACAACCCTCTGACTCTGCCATCCTTTGCAACTAACGTCTCCGCCGCAGGGCTTCCGCCTCCCACGGAAACCTACTTTGACATCAATAATGCCATATACAGTATAGGCTACGGAAAGCAGGATACCATATACCTGCCAAATGGCACATATGTTATTTCAGGATTTGCACTGGTAAGCCCGCAGGTTGAATATCTGCCATTAACATATATGGGGAAACTCCAGCTTTCCAGCGGAACTTTCACTGCTCTTGGGCCGGTGATGAACCTGACAATCCAGTATGAGATGTACCTTAATCTCACTGTTTCAGAGCAGGGACTTCCCACAGGAACTGCATGGGGATTTTCTGTCCCCGCCGCCAGTGAAGGGTTCGAATTAACATCAGTAAATATATCCGTATTTCTGCCTGCTGATCAGGGTTATGAAATTATCCCCCAGTCTGTTGCCGGCTATTACTCCGCACCGGTTAATATTGGCTCTCTTGATCAGCCGGGAACCATAACTCTCATCTACAGCAGGCTTCCGACAGGCATTTCAGAAAATTTCACCGTCATTTTTTCTGAAAGCGGGCTGGCTCAGGGAACAAGATGGGAAATCCAGATTGATCAGGAAACATTTGCAACTACAAACAGCACAATGGCAATTTATGGTTTCCAAAACGGCAATTATTCCTATTCCATAGTCCCTGTGGGCGGTTACAGGGCTGTCCAGTCTGGAAATGTATACATCAATGATGGCAATGGTACAGTTGCCATTACATTTGTGAAATTGACGGCTGGGGTCAATCAGCCTGTTGAAATTGCTCTTTCATTGCTTGCCGGGGGTAGCATAGGTGCCATTGCCGTATATGCAGTAAAACGGCGTAAAGACTGACAGGCACTGTTTCATTTCAGCAGATCTATGAGCTGACTGGCTTCTTTCCGGGTCAGCTCATCAACAGTTTTCTTTTTCAGTTTGGCAATGAAGAGATGTGCAATCTCCTTCTTATCTTCTGCTTTCTGCAGGCTCTCTATGTATTTGATCTGTTTCTGACTGATTGGGGTCCCTGAGATATCAGCACCCTTTTCTACTGCCATGGACTTCAGCTTCTCAATAAGTTCCGAAGCTTCATCCATGTTCAGAAGGTTCAGAGAATCCTTTGAATGAGCTTTCAGGAATTCCCTTGCCGCTGCGATCCTCTGTTCTGAGTTCTGCAGGTTTGTAAGAAAAGCGATCTGTTTTCCGGTTGCCAGAGGTTTTCCAGCCACTCTGCCATCTTCGCCCTTCGGGGCTATCTTCCTTAATTCATCTATGAGTTTTGATGCTTCTGGAACGCTGAGTTCCTCCATGGACTTTTTTCCTGAGTCCGACAGAAACTTATCCATTGCTTTTTTCCTGTCTGGATTTTCAGCCAGCAGCCGGTTTATGAAATTTAACTGATTCCTTGAAGGTGAATCGGATGGCATATGCTGCATAAGTATGATGTTACTGATTAATCTTAGGATACCAACCTGAATAACAGCTCCAGGGGTGTGGCACGATCAAGTGTCAAACGTCTCTCCACCTTGACCTTTTCAGTGCCAGATAGCTCAGAGCCGCCGTCAGGGATAGAAGAACCGTCCAGTAAACGGCCTGCATCTCTGGCGAGATGGAAATGAAGTGGGCTGCATTCTGGGCAATCTGGGCAGAATAGGTTGTTGGAGAAATATATGCAAGATACCTGAAGGGTAGCGGTATGTATGATATTGGATAATAAACCGGGGGAATTGTGGTGAGTATGGGCGACAGTATGCCTGAAAATGCCCAGCTCTGCACAATATCTGAAGACAGGGTGGAGAGAAGAAAACCAAGCGACACGGAAAATGTGAAAATTGCAGCCATGTCCAGGAAAAGAATCACAGACCCGAGAACGGAAAGGTGAACGAAAAGGATGTTGAACACCACGAGTATCGCCAGTGTGGGTACAGAATATACAATCTCAGAAAGGGCCATACCCATTATGTAAATGCCAGGCCCTGTTGGAGAGCTGACCACCATATCCTGGAGCCTCATATCGTTCTTCAGATGTGACAGGTCGCCCTGCATTGATGTTCCGCTTGAGACCATATTCATTATCAGCGCCCCTTCTGCCGCTACAGGCAGCAGTGTCCCATGGCTTGCAAAGGTTACAACAGCCAGTATTGACAGTGGAGCGAGCAGGGTATTTACCAGTGTCACCGGATAATTAACCATGGCATATATTGAATTTACCAGAATTGATGCATAGATCTGGCTCCCCACACTCCTATTCGCCGTTCACACCTCCCTGAACAAGGGATTCAAATATTGTGTTGAGGGAAGTTTCCTGCACATTGAACCTTATGTGGCTGGCAAGGAGCGATGTCACTATGCTGTATGCCTGCTCCTCTGTTGTCAGTACCTGCAGCTCGCCGTCGTCAAGCCTTGTTACCTGACCTGCCGCCTCCGGAATATCAATGCTTCTTGAGAATATTCTGAGGCTGAGTGGATATTTTGTCAACCCGCGAAGATCATCAAGAGTGCCAATTCCAACCATATTTCCGCGGTCAATAATGCCGATCCTGTCACCAAGTTGTTCTGCCTCCTCCAGGTAATGCGTTGTCAGAATTATGAGCCGGTCCTTTTTCATTCCTGCAAGAACACTCCACAGCTCCTTTCTTGAAATAAAGTCAAGGCCGGTTGTGGGCTCATCCATGAAAATTACTGTTGCTTCACTTGCCAGGGCAGTGGCCACCAGAACTTTTCTCTTCTGCCCTCCGGACAGGCTCCTGTTCTTCACGTTCTCCTGATCTCCAAGTCCAAGGCTGCGAAGCACGTCTTTTGCCATAGTCCTTGACTGAGAGTGCGTGTATCCGCGCCACATGAGATATGATGTTATTGTCTGCACAGGAGTCATCCATGGAACTGCCCTTGCCTCCTGTGGCACAGCAGCTATGATTTCCCTGACTTCACGCGCATTCTGAACAACATCGCTGCCATTTATGAAAGCACGTCCGGAGGTTGGCATAAGTTGCGTTGACAGAATCCTCACCAGAGTTGTTTTTCCAGCACCGTTCTTTCCTATGAGCGCAAATATCCCATTGTGATCTATATGAAAACTTACGTTTTTCAGGGCATTAACATTGCCTGAATAAATCTTGGACAGTTCAGTGACCTGTATGTCCACTTCCAGTTATGTTGAAAATGTATAAAAGCAATCCCAACCTGAAGAATCTGCATAAAGCTTGGAAAATTCAGTGCCAGCACATATTGTGAACCCGGGATTGTGGTGAAGTTTATGTACAGCTGAAGCCAGCATTATGATTAAATACATTCCCGGTTATGATCCATTCACGATAAATGGAAGCGACCAGTCAAAGATTACCGACCATATGGCGAACGAACGCACCTATCTCGCGTGGCTCAGGACCGGCATTGCAGTTATGGCTCTGGGCTTTGTTGTGGCAAAATTTGGGATAATAATAAGGGAGCTTGACACAACTGCCCCAACATCCTCATACGCCAGGTCATCCTCCATAGGCATTGTTCTCGTCATAGCAGGTGGGTTTCTTGAGATCATGGCACTTCGAAGTTTTGTAAGAAACAGGAAAAGCATTGCTGAAGGCAATTTTGTTCCATCGACTGGACTGGAAATTGCCGCGGGTATTATTATACTCCTTGTGGCAGTACTGCTCATAATCTATATGCTGTTGACACTTTGAATCCGGGGACCTGTGAACTGTGCCGTTGCGGGCAACTGATATATAAGAAAAGATGGCATATATGCTGCTGGCAGGGTGGGCCATGTGGAGAGTGATAACATTCCGGAAGAGGTACTGAAAGAGGTTCTTTCATCGCCGGAGATGCTGAAGGTACTCAAGCATATGCATAAAGCTAAGGTTGATTATGCCAAGAATACAACCAGATATACTGATATTCCACAGACCAGAGTAACGGAACACCTTTTGCGGCTCAGGTCGCTTGGGCTTCTTGATACCTATGGCAATACCTCAATTAAGAGAACAGCGGCAAAGCTCAAGAAAAGTGCAGAAGTTCACAAACATCATACATATTTCCAGATTAACAGGAGAGGCGATATGGTTCTGAAGAAAGCTACCCCTGAAAATTATCTGAAATTTGTTGGCCCGGAGGCGGTAAAGATCCTGTGTTTCAAAATAAAAAACGGAGAAAGTCCGGAATCAGTTGCGATCCTCAAGAGGTACGGTCTCCTTGACAGTGAGGAAAACATGACGGATCTTGGATCTGATGTTCTGGGATATGCGAAGCGTACCCATAGAGTATCCTGTTGAATCCTGGTGATGATCGGGAACGGTTTGAGAGGATTCAGTGCAAAATTATGATGTGCATGTCATGAGAATTTGTTATCTCGAACTCTTCACATTCCCCCCACGATTTCATTCCTGGAAAATTTAAGAGCTGTTTGAAAGCTCAGTAATAATCTGCCCGGTGAATGTTTCTGTCCTTGCACTTCCACCCATGTCAGGGGTTTTTATGCCCTTTCTTATGGCAGAAAACATTGCTTCTTCAAGTGCCAGCCTCTCTTTTGTAAAACCAAGCCAGTCAATCATCATGCCCATTGACAGTATCATTGCAATAGGATTGGCAATGCCTTTTCCAGCTATGTCAACTGCGCTTCCATGTACTGGTTCAAACATCCCCCTTTTCAAGGAGAGGTTTGCGCTGTATGCGAATCCAAGGCCTCCAACAGTGGAGGCGCCAAGATCTGATAATAAATCGCCAAACATGTTCTCTGTAACAATAACATTCAGATTTCTTGGGTGAAGCAGCATATATTGCGTCATTGCATCTCCGTACATGTATTGCCTGTCAACATGGGGGTGCTTTTCAGCAACCTCATTAAAGACCTTTCGGAAAAATGCAAAAGATTTCAGCACATTGCTCTTGTCGACGCATGTCACTGACTTCTTGCCGTTTGAAAGGGCCCCATTACTTTTCTCTGCAAGGTCAAACGCCATTTTTACTATTCTGTCCGTGCCTTCGCGAGTTATAATCTGATTGTCTATGGCAATTGAATCCCTAAGTATCATTCCACCAAAATGACTGGAATACAGGCCCTCGCTGTTCTCCCTTACAATAGTGTAATCGATAGGATTCCTGTCATCAATTCCGCGCAGGACAGATGCGATGCCGGGGAGAAGTCTTACCGGCCTGACGTTGGCATAAAGATCGAAATGGAATCTCAGACCCAGAATGATGTCCAGTGCCTTCTCGGTTCCAGATTCGCCTACAAGTTTCGGGTCCCCCATGGGAGCTTTCAGAATAGCTCTGTACGGATCAGCAGCCTCCAGAATCTTTTCGAGGGTCCACTTTCCTTCATCGGCTGTTTTTGCCCCTATATCATAACTTACTGGATTTATCTTCAAACCATAATTTTCTCTGAGAATGTTCATTATCTTCAGGGAACTGGACATTATTTCCGGACCAATGCCATCCCCTTCGAGTACCATTACATCCATAAGGTGGTGATACTTGCTCTGCTTTTATCATTTACTTTTGAATGCGTAATTCTGCTTCATTGATTCTCAACTGAATTATTCAGTCAACATCTGTCCACAGCTTCAGGTTCCAGAAGCTGCCTGCTACCTGTAATTCCAGCGGTATTTTACCTGAACCGGTCTGTCGCACAAAGTTATTTGCTGAATATTTGTATCCGACCTGCTTAAAATCAGGAGATCCTGAGAAAGTAATTAATATGGAAAGTCATGGGTGAATATGTCTGAAATTCGTAATCTAAATTTTTGCTCAATTTCAGGCTAAGAATTAAATATTGAAGCAATATTCTAAAGAATGCAATCTGATGACATAGGTGAATTTGCATCAAGCCATAATTTTTCATCACTTCCAGATGATGTTAGGGAAAGAACCAGACTGGCAGTATTGAATTTTTTTGCAGTAACAATCGGGGCAAATGCCTATCCACAATCTAAAAACATTATAGATTCCTGCAGGGAGATACAGATCGGAAACTACCCAATTTTCGGGTCCGGGAAGAAATCTGGATTGATAAGCTCCGCATGGGCAAATTCAAGCCTTTCACACCTGCTGGACTTTGATGACACACACCTGGGCTCCATTGTTCACCCCAGTGCACCGGTTATACCGAGCACTCTGGCAATCGGAATTAAAAATTCCGGTACGGGTTCTGAAGTAATCTATTCTTCGGCCATCGGTATGGAGATGGCAATAAGGCTTGCGCTGGGAGTAGGGCTGGATGAGAGGTACTCTGACTGGCACAATACATCCCTTTATGGAACATCGGCCGCCGGAACTGCTGCATCAATAATGTTTCATTCCAGCAGTGATGAGATTTCGTCCTCTTTCCTTCAGGGACTCACTGTGGCCACCGGATTTCTTTCCAACAGAGGAACTGTTACCAAGAG